>CAMNBW010000261.1 GCA_946533525.1 uncultured Lachnospiraceae bacterium | reverse complement strand
CTCATGGCATCGGTCGAATCGGCTATACAGATGATCCTTGCATACAGAGGTATATCCTTGCCCCTGATGCCTGTGGGATAGCCGTTTCCGTCGAATCTCTCATGATGAAAATGCGCTCCGTCACTGATATTTGGAATAGAAGTAAAATTCGCCAGTATCGTATCTCCGACCGTGGTATGGGACTGTATCATCGCATATTCCTCCTTGGTCAGCTTATCCGGCTTCTTAAGGACAGCATCCGGCACGCCGATCTTTCCGCAATCGTGCATTAACGCCACATAGAAGACATTGTCGAGCTCTTCCTCGTCCACGCCTATCCTTCTTGCCAATTCTCTTGAATATGCGGCCACCCGCGAAGAATGGCCTTTCGTATAGGAATCCTTGGCATCTATAAAGTCGGTCAGTGTATTCATGGCCTGCCTTATGATCTTCACATCCTGCCGATGAATAGCGACAAAGCGGGCCGTCCTGACAGAAATTACCATATTGATGCTCATAAATATAAACACAAGGACAAGGAGACTCACAAGGATCCAAAAGGCCGCCATGTTAAAAACAGACACCTCCCTGTATCCGTTTATAACACACCTTTCTACATTCAAAAGGTCCTTGGAATAGAGAACTGCGCCGAATCGACGGCTGCTGTACGGGTTTATAACAGTGGTTTCCGCATCCGCGACAAAGTTCACCTTATACTTGTCAACGCTGTATTCGCCGTTCCATGAACTGTCAATGGTGCATTCGTCGGAAAATATAAGCTCCGCGGACCATCTGCTGAAGGTCCAGTGGGAATTGTTCATTACCACTATATCGTATTCCGCCCCGAGAGGCCTTGTAGGATAAATATCCGGGCTCTCCCAGTACTTTGGAATACTCACGGACATATTCAGCCCGTCCTGGGGATCGGAAAAATTATCCAGGGTAAAGGTATAGGAGCGAAGCACCGCGGACTCTCTTTGGCAATAGAAGGCAAGGACAATGATCCCTATGATGATCACGCCTATAATAGAGCCATATATCGCCACCCATTTTTTGATCGGCAAATTCTCGTGGCTTACCTTCTTCGCCTTTTTCAAGACCCTTTAATCCTCCAGGCCAAAGCCCTCATGAACCGCCTGTACGGCACGGTCACAGTCATTTTCATCGATAAGTACGGTAACCCTGATCTCGGAGGTGGAGATCATCCTTATATTGATACCGGCATTAAAGAGGCATTCAAACATCTTTGCCGCCACTCCGGGATTACTCATCATTCCGGCTCCGACTACGGAAACCTTCGCAACATTTTTCTTGACATCGATCCTTTCGGCATTCAGCGATTTTGCGTGCTCCTCCAGCGCCCTTACCGCATCGTCGGCGGTATTTTCATCCACTGTAAAGGAAATATCCTTTTTATTCTCCCTTCCTATGGACTGGAGGATCATATCCACGTTTATTCCTGCCTTGGCTATATAGTCAAACAGCTTAAAGGCAATTCCCGGCTTATCTTCCAGACCGATGACCGAAATTCTTGTTGCATTTTTATCTGCGGCTACACCGCTTACAAGCATTCTTTCCACTTTAGTGACCTCCCTGACTGTTGTTCCTTCATTTCTGTTGAGCGAAGAGCGTACCACAAGCTCAACCCCGTATTTCCTGGCCATCTCCACCGACCTGTTGTGCAGGACTCCCGCGCCCAGCGTTGCAAGATCCAGCATCTCATCATAGGAGATTTCCTTAAGCTTACGCGCACCCGGCACTATCCTGGGATCGGCGGTGTATACGCCGTCAACATCCGTATATATCTCACATTTATCCGCGTGAAGGGCTGCGGCAAGCGCCACCGCTGTCGTGTCCGACCCTCCCCTTCCGAGGGTGGTAAAATCGTCATACTTATTCACACCCTGAAAGCCGGTTACGATAACTATCCTCTTCCCCTCGAGCTCATGCCTTATGCGCTCCGTATCTATCCTCTTAAGTCGCGCGCTGCCGTATACACTTGTGGTATGCATAGCCACCTGGAAAGCATTTAACGAGATCGCCGGCACTCCCAGCTTATCAAAGGCCATTTCCATAAGGGCAACCGAAGTCTGCTCTCCCGTTACCAGAAGCATATCCAGAGCCCTCTTGGAGGGATTTGGATTAATTTCCTTCGCCTGGTCTATCAGTACATCCGTCATCTTACCCATGGCAGACAGCACCACTACCAGATCATTGCCGTTTTTGTAGTCCTCGAGGCACCTTTCCGCCACGTTGTAGATCCTGTCCTTGTCCGCAACGGAAGTTCCTCCGAATTTTTTCACAATAAGCATCTTCTTCTCCTCTGCGTTTTAAACCACGCCACGCAACTGTTCTGAATTCCTCAGGTTCCGAACAGTTCTAAAACAACTCTACTTTATCCTTATACGGTTAATCACCCGGCTTACCCTGCCTGCGCGCTCTTCAAAATCGGCCTCTGTCATTACCTTGGTCACTACGCCGCATTCTCCCTCAAGTCCGTCCGCCTTGACGACCTCAACCTCTCCGAAGGCCTCCTTCGCCTCCTCCAGAGCACTCTCCGGCACACGCACAAAGAAGGCGCACTTCATATGCTTATGCTCGGCAGGCTTCAGCGCTTCCTTCGAAGCAAAAGTCATTACTGTCCTGCCCTTGTGCCTTACCGCATCGATGACATCTCCCACTACCGCGCTGGCCGTAGGAAGCTTTCCGGCTCCGGACCCGTAATACATTGAATCTCCCAGCATATTTCCATGGACGAACACCGCGTTAAACACGCCCTTTACCCCGCTTAAGGGATTTGTTTCATGCACAAGGAAGGGCGCCACCATTGAATAAACCTGTTCATCCTGTATCTCGCTCATGGCAAGGAGCTTTACCGCCATGCCAAGCTTTGCGGCATACAGCATATCCTCTTTGGTGATCTTCGTTATGCCTTCTGTATATATATCCTTATAGTCCAATATCTTGTCAAAGGCAAGGGATGAAAGTATTGCAATCTTGCGACAGGCATCGTGCCCCTCCACATCCGCCTCCGGATTCCTCTCGGCATATCCCATCTCCTGAGCCT
>CAMNBW010000260.1 GCA_946533525.1 uncultured Lachnospiraceae bacterium | reverse complement strand
GCCTGCTTTAATACATCAGAGAGCTTAAGTCTCTGGAAAAGCGTCTCGGGCTCTGCGGTAACCTTGGTTCCGCTCTCAAAGGCTCCCCTCTTGTCGCAATTGTCAAGGTCCACGAATACTGTGTTCATCTGCTGCAGAATAGCCTTAGAGGTATCCGGCAGGAAGGAATGCAGCAGGGTTGCGCCTATTACGATGCAGTCGCATAAGTTATAGAGCACCGTGGAAAGCCTGTCACTTTTCTCCGGGGATTTCGACAGTACCCAGGGCTCGGTCTCGTCTATATATTTATTGCATCTTTTGAACATGTTGAGAATATGGGTAAGGGCATCCGCTATACGGAGCTGCTCCATGGAGCCCTCAACCTGCTCCTTCGTTCCCAGCACCACTCTGTAGAGGTCGTCATCCACCTCTTCCTTTACAGCCGTATCCTTTACCACCCCGTCAAAATACTGGTTGCTCATGGCTATGGTACGCTTTACCAGATTGCCTATCGTGTTGGCCAGGTCGGAATTGAAACGCTCCACCATAAGCTCCCAGGAAATTATCCCGTCATTTTCAAAGGGCATCTCATGAAGTACAAAATACCTCACCGCATCGACGCCGAAGATCTCAACAAGGTCATCCGCATAAAGGATATTTCCCTTTGATTTGCTCATCTTGCCGCCATCCTGTAAAAGCCAGGGATGTCCGAAGACCTGTTTGGGAAGCGGCTCTCCAAGGGACATCAGGAAGATCGGCCAGTATATTGTATGGAACCTTATTATATCCTTTCCTATGAGGTGAAGATCCGCAGGCCAGTACTTCTTATATTTATCGGTTGAATTTCCGTCTGCGTCGTAACCTATACCCGTGATATAGTTTGTCAGCGCATCCAGCCACACATAGACAATATGCTTATCGTCAAAGCTGACCGGGATACCCCAGGTAAAGGAGGTTCTCGATACGCAAAGATCCTGAAGGCCGGGCTTCAGAAAGTTATTCATCATTTCATTTTTCCTGGACTCGGGCTGTATGAATTCAGGGTGCTTTTCAATATGGTCAATGAGCCTGTCGGCGTATTTACTCATCTTAAAGAAGTAAGCCTCCTCCCGGGCAGGCTTAACCTCCCTGCCGCAGTCGGGGCATTTCCCGTCCACCAGTTGGGACTCGGTCCAGAAGGACTCACAGGGAGTGCAGTACATTCCCTCATAATAGCCCTTATATATATCCCCCTGGTCATACATGCGTTTAAACATCTTCTGAACCTGGGCTTCGTGGTAATCGTCGGTGGTCCTTATGAACTTGTCGTAGGAGGTGTTCATTATGTCCCAAATACGCTTTATTTCCGCGGCAGCCCTGTCCACAAACTCCTTGGGGGTTATTCCGGCCTCTGCCGCCTTAGCCTCTATCTTTTGTCCGTGTTCATCCGTTCCGGTCTGAAAAAACACATCATAACCCTGCTGCCGTTTAAACCTTGCAATGCTGTCCGCCAGCACGATCTCATAGCTGTTTCCGATATGAGGTTTACCGGAAGCATAGGCTATGGCTGTAGTTATGTAATATTTACCTTTGTTATTTGCCATTTTTCTTCTCCTAAAGCCTTTTGTACATCAGTCGGGCAGGGAAGATGCAATCGCACCCTGCTCGCCTGCTAGCCGCCGATAAGCTTCAGCTTACATCTTCCTTTCGGCGGCGCTGCGATATAAAATTATCACAACAGTGTTATAATGTCAAAAAACGGAGAGGATATTTTCATCCTCTCCGCTGTTTTTTAGGTTAAAATTAGGTGCTCCGCCGGTTTTGAACGTCCCGCACGGGCCGAGCCCATTACATAAGGCTTCTGTAGAGCTCCTCGATCTCCTTTTCGGATGTATCACGAGGATTTCCGGGACAGCAGGCATCTGCAAAGGCATCCTTGGCAAGCTGAGGAAGATCCTCCTCTTTAACAACGCCCTTTAAGGTACACTCGATGCCAACATCCTCTGCAAGCTTGGCAACAGCGTCAACAGCCGCCTTCCTGTACTCTTCCTGGCTCATATCGTCAACGCCCTTAACTCCCATTGCACGGGCGATCTCACGATATTTCTCTCCGGTATAATCAGCATTGTAAGCCATTACACAGGGAAGGAGGGTCGCGCAGGCTTTTCCGTGAGGCATATCGTAATATGCGGATAAGGTGTGGGCCATTGAGTGGTCAACGCCGAGACCTACGTTTGAAAAGCCCATTCCTGCGATATACTGTCCCAGAGCCATGCCTTCCTCACCGGTCTTGTCCCCGTTTACGGAAGCGCGAAGGGAACGTGCGATAATCTCGATAGCCTTGATATGGAACATATCCGAAAGCTCCCATGCACCCTTTGTGATATATCCCTCGATAGCATGTGTAAGAGCGTCCATGCCCGTAGCAGCCTTTAGGCCCTTAGGCATTGAAGCCATCATTTCGGGATCGACTACTGCAACTACAGGAATGTCGTGTACGTCTACGCAAACGAACTTTCTCTTCTTCTCGACATCGGTAATAACGTAGTTTATCGTAACCTCTGCGGCCGTTCCTGCAGTTGTGGGAACAGCGATTATCGGAATGCTGGGCTTCTTTGTGGGAGCAACTCCCTCAAGAGAACGAACATCCTCAAACTCGGGGTTATTGATGATGATGCCGATAGCCTTGGAGGTATCCATTGAGGAGCCGCCTCCGATGGCTACGATACAGTCAGCTCCGCTGGCCTTGAATTCCTGAACGCCGTGCTGAACATTCTCTATTGTAGGATTGGGCTTGATGTCCGAATATAATGTATAAGCTATCCCTTCTTTATCAAGGAGATCGGTTACCTTGGAAGTAACATTGAATTTAACAAGGTCGGGGTCGGAAGCAACAAAGGCTTTTTTAAAGCCGCGAGCCTTGATCTCTTCCGGTACCGCTGATATAGCTCCTGCTCCATGATAAGAAGTTTCATTGAGTACAAATTTGTTAGCCATTTAAATATCCTCCTAAAAATTATGTCAGGTCTCTATGCCTGTAAAGACAGTATATATGATAATTTACTAAATTTCCATGCCAGTTTATTAAAAATTGATTATAATT
>CAMNBW010000259.1 GCA_946533525.1 uncultured Lachnospiraceae bacterium | reverse complement strand
GTAAATGAATCAGGTCGGGATGCCGACGGCATCGACTCGAACGGTGACCTTATCATAAGCGGCGGCGATATCAGGGTGAGCCTTGTAAATAACGGAAATAACAATGCCTTGGATTATGCCAGTGAATCCGGCGGAGTCGCCGAGATCAGCGGAGGCACGATCATAGCCTGCGGCAGCTATTCCATGGCGGAGCAGTTCGATTCAACCTCCACGCAGGCATCACTTCTTTACACATACAGCGAAGGAGCCGAGGCCGGAACGACTGTCGCCCTCGAAGATACAGACGGAAATATAATACTCTCCTATGAAGTACCTCAGTCCTTCTCCGCAATGAATATTAGCTGTCCCGAGCTTCAGGTGGGAGAGACATATCTTGTGGTCATAGGGGATAAGGTTGAAGAAATAACAATAGAGGAGACCTCTGCTTCATACGGCGACGTCGAAAGCGGCGGCTTTGGCGGAAGAATGAATTTCGGCGGAATGATGCACAGAGGTGAATTCGGAGGCTTCGGCGGCTCAGCTTCCTCAAATGGCGGCGGTTTCATGATGCCTCCCGGGATGGATGTTTCAGGTAACGGCATGATGCACGGACCCCGCGGTATGGAGGGTGTTTCAGGCAACGGAGGGATGCCGGGTGGTCCTGGAATGGGTGAGAACGGAAATTCCGGTGCTGAAGAGAGCGCTGAGGAGGCTCCCCTTGTTACCGGAACCCTTATCACGGATTTTGACTCGGATACATGGGCGACGCTCATAGTATCGGTTGCAGCGATAATAGTGGGAATAGGTATAGCGCTGCGGTTTAAGCGCAGACGCAGATTCTAAGATCATCGGGCACGCCGGCCGCCTGGTCGAATACGGTTATTGAATTTCCGATGAAATTCAATAACCTATGGTATAATGACGTCAGGTTAAAACACTTTACCAAAGGAGGAATATCATGCCGTTTGTCGACACAAAGATCAATGTAAAGGTATCAAAGGAACAGGAAATAGCCCTTAAATCCAAGCTAGGAGAGGCGATAGAGCTAATCCCCGGAAAAAGCGAGAACTGGCTGATGGTAGGAATACAGGACGACTACCATATGTATTTCAGGGGTGATGACAGCCAGCCCATTGCCTTCGTAGAGGTGCGCTGCTTTGGCAGTCCCGATAAAGCCGCATTCAGAAACATGACGGCCAGACTGTCGGAGATTTACGGAGAGCTTTTCGGAGTATCCCCGGATCATATGTACGTCAAATATTCTGCCACGATGGATTGGGGCTGGAACGGAGATAACTTCTAGAGCAGCCGGAATGTATTATGAAAAATAACGAAAAAACAAACGTAATGCGGGTTCTCGAGCAGAAGAAGATCCCGTATACAGCCCATACCTATGAACCGGACGCCACAATGAGCGGCGAGGAAATAGCCGGAATACTCGGCGAGGATCCCGACAGGGTATATAAGACCCTGGTGACTCAGGGGAAGTCGGGACAATACTATGTGTTCGTGGTACCGGTAAAGGCAGAGCTTGAATTAAAGAAGGCTGCGAAGGCAGCGGGAGAAAAGGCTGTCGCCATGATAAAACAAAAGGAGCTGCTTCCGCTCACAGGCTATGTTCACGGAGGCTGCTCCCCTATAGGAATGAAAAAAGCATTCCCTACGTTCATTCATGAATCTGCAAAGACTCAGGATAAGATATTCGTAAGCGCCGGCAAGGTGGGCTTCCAGATCGAGCTTTCCACCTCGGATCTCGCCAAGGCCGCCGGCTGCGGTTTTGCAGACATCGTCTGATCTGTTTTGGACTCCAATTGTATCAGTTAACGGGCATCAAATTTCGACCTTCGTGGTACCGCCAAGGAAGGTCGGAAGGGATTTGCCCTCTTTTTTCCACTGATAATATTCTGCCGTAGCCGCAAACATCACGTCCCCCGATGAATTCAAAGCGGTTTCCACAGAATCCTGGATCACACCGATAATAAAGCCTACGCCAACGACCTGCATCGCAATATCCTGGCTTACTCCGAAGAGAGAGCAGGCCATCGGAATAAGCAGGAGAGAGCCGCCGGCCACGCCGGAAGCCCCGCACGCGGCAAGGGTAGATATAAAGGCCAGTACGATAGCGGTTGCGAAGGAAACCTTGATGCCGGCCGTATTTGCGGCTGCCAGAGACATGACGGCAATGGTGATCGCGGCACCGTCCATATTTATCGTTGCACCCAGGGGGATAGAGACTGCATACATTTCCTCATCCATTCCCAGCTTGTTGCAAAGCTCCATATTTACAGGAATATTAGCTGCCGAGCTGCGGGTGAAGAAAGCGGTGATGCCGGATTCTCTTAAGCACCTGAAAACCAGAGGATAGGGGTTTGTCTTAAGCACAATGGCTGCAAGCAGCGGGTCCACTATAAGTGCGACTGCCAGCATACAGCCCACGAGCAGAGCCAGAAGCTTTCCGTAATTGACAAAGATGGAGACTCCGTGTTGGGAAATATTGGTGTAAACGATACCCATTATGCCGAAGGGAGCCAGATTGATGATCCAGCGAACCGACTGCTGAGCAATTTTTGCCAGGTCATCCAGCATATGCTTTGTTTCGTTTGAAACAAGGGCTTTGGCTGCAAGCCCAAAAATTACTGCCCATAAGAGAATTCCGATATATCTTCCTTCTACAATGGAGCCTATAGGGTTTGAAACCATCTGTAAAAGAAGAGAGGAAAGAACCTCGCCGACCCCGGTGGGAATAGTATCTGCCGTAGCCATCTCGCTTAAAACCAGGGTCTGGGGAAAGAGAAAGCTTCCAACGACAGCGACGAAGGAGGCAAGCAGCGTACTTGCCAGGTAGAGAAAAATCACCATGCCGAATCTGCTGTCGAGCTTGTCGTTGCCTCTGGCAAGGGATGAAATTACCAGTAGAAATACGAGTACGGGAGCTATCGCCTTCAGGGCCCCAACGAAAACATCGCCCAAAAGAGTTATGATCGACAGATCTTTAAAAAGGAGGCCTAAAACAACTCCAATCACAAGTCCTGTGAGAATTCTTAATATGAGGCTGGTATTATTGTATTTTTCGATTATCTTCATGT
>CAMNBW010000258.1 GCA_946533525.1 uncultured Lachnospiraceae bacterium | reverse complement strand
ACGTAGTCGTTTAGCATTTCCTTTACATTCTTCCTTATAAGGGGGAAGAGGGACTCCTGATGCATTACTCCGCCGCCCAGGATTATGATCTCGGGGCTTATGACCACGGTGGCCGTAACACAGGCCTGAGCCAGGTAATAGGCCTCTATCTCCCATACCTTGTCATTGTCCTTAAGCTCCTTGCCGGGCTTGCCCCAACGCTCTTCAATGGAGGGTCCGCAGGCCATTCCCTCGAGGCAGGAGCCGTGATATACGCAAAAGCCCTTATAATTATCCTCGGGATGTATCCTCATTAAGATATGGCCGAACTCCGGGCAGGCCACTCCATGATGGATATGGCCGTCTATCATTATTCCGGCGCCGACTCCGGTTCCAACCGTAAAATATACCGCGGTCTTCATTCCCTTTGCACAGCCGTAGGTAGCCTCTCCCAAGAGGGACCCTCCTACATCATGGTCAAAGCCCGCGGGAACTCCCAGCGCCTTTTCCATGTAGCCCTTTATGTTGCAGTCTGCCCAACCGGGCTTGGGTGTGGAGGTGATATATCCGTAGGTGGGGGACTCAGGATCCACATCCACGGGACCAAAGGCGGCTATTCCAAGGCTCTTTATCTCCTTGTCCTTAAAATAGTCCACTATCTTCGGCAGCGTCACCTCGGGGGTCTCCGTAGGGATGCTTACCTGCTCCAAAATCTTTCCGTTCTCGTCTCCCAGCGCACATACCATCTTTGTGCCGCCGGCTTCCAGTGCTCCGTAAACCATTTTCAAACCTCGCTTTCTATCAGATGTTCTATTAAATCAAATCCGTCGTCCTTATTCTGACGGAAAAGAGTTCCCACGTTTTCGCCGTCCATGATCTTCTCGAGCACATGGAGATCAGAGCTGTCGGTAATTATCATATCGCAGCCGCTTAAAGTCGCCACCCTTGCCGCGGTGAGCTTCGAGCTCATTCCGCCCGTACCCACATCGCTTCCGGTGTCTTCCTTCCCCATCTTCATAAGCTCGTCGTCGATCCTGTCCACGTATTCAATAAACTTCGCCTTTTCATTCTCCCTGGGATCGTCGGTATAGAGCCCGGCCACATCCGACAGGAGTATCAGCAGATCCGCTCCCATAAGCGACGAAACGATGGCCGAAAGATTGTCGTTATCTCCTACGCTGTACTCGTATGTGGCAATGGAATCGTTCTCGTTTACAATTGGAATAACTCCAAGCTTCAAAAGCTCCGTGAACGTATTAAAAAGGTGGTATTTGCTCAAAGGATCGGTGACGGTGTTTTTCGTCATCAGTACCTGGGCGGTTATCTGGTTATACTGCTCGAAAAACTTCTGATATATCATCATAAGTCTCGCCTGTCCCACAGCCGCACAGGCCTGCTTGACGGTTATCGGGCCGTCGGCCTTCATTATCTCCTTATCCACGTGCATGACCCCGCGCCCCACCGCGGTAGCTCCGCTGGAGACTAAGATCACATCACGCCCCGCGTTCTTAATGTCGGTAAGCTCCCTCGCCAGATGGTCGATCCTCCTGTAATCGAGTTCCTTAGTTTCGGCGTGTAAGAGCGATGAAGAACCTACCTTTACAACAACCCTCTTCCTGTTTTTAAGGGTCTTTCTGTAGCTTATATTTTCGTTTTCCATAATAAAAGAATTATAACACTTGGACAATCTTTTGAAAACATAAGTGTACTTTTAGCATATATCCGTGGTAAACTTCATTTAATTAGACTCTAATAACCATCAAAGAAAGTGAGAAAAAAATGGAACGCTATTATCAGGAAGAGATTGAGTGCGCACCGCGCGAGAAGATCAAAGCAATTCAGGACGAAAAAATAGTCAGCCAGGTCCGTCATGTATGGAACAACGTGCCTTACTACAGAAAAAAGATGGAAGAAAAGGGCGTCAGCCCCGACGATATAAAGTCGAGCGACGACCTCTATAAGCTCCCCTTCCTTTCCAAGGCTGACTTAAGAGAGGCCTATCCCTACGGTCTTATAGGGGCTCCCCTTAAAGACTGCGTCCGTATACAATCCACCTCCGGAACAACAGGAAAACGTGTAGTCGCCTTCTATACCCAGGAGGACATCGATATGTGGGAGGAATGCTGTGCCCGTGCCATTATGGCTGCAGGAGGCACCGACGAGGACGTCTGCCAGATTTCCTACGGCTATGGACTTTTTACCGGAGGCCCGGGACTTAACGGCGGTTCCCACAAGGTAGGGTGTCTGACCATCCCCACCAGCTCCGGCAATACCGACAGGCAGATAATGTTCATAATGGACCTTAAGGCAACTATACTTTGCTGCACCCCCAGCTACGCCGCCTATCTTGGCGAGCGCATGAAGGAAATGGGCTACGGCCCCGACGACATCCCTCTTAAAGCCGGTATCTTCGGCGCAGAGGCCTGGTCGGAGGAAATGCGCCGCGACATAGAGGCGACCCTTGGCATAAAGGCCTACGATATTTACGGGCTCACAGAGCTGTCCGGTCCCGGCGTTGCCTTTGAATGTTCCGCGCAAAAGGGTATGCACATAAACGAGGACCACTTTATCGCGGAGATAATCGATCCCGACACCGGAGAGGTACTTCCTGAGGGAAGCGAGGGCGAGCTGGTATTCACCTCTTTGGACAAAAAGGCCTTCCCTCTTCTTCGCTACCGCACCCGTGACATATGCAGGCTGACCCGTGAAAAATGCTCCTGCGGCCGTACTCATGTGCGTATGGAGAAGCCTAAGGGACGTTCGGACGATATGCTCATTATCCGCGGCGTCAATGTATTCCCGAGCCAGATCGAGACTGTCCTTATAAACCACGGCTATGCCGCCAACTACCAGATCATCGTGGACCGCAAGAACAATACGGATACCCTGGATGTGCAGGTGGAGATGACCCCGGAGATGTTTACGGACAACGTAAGCGACATCGAGGACAAGCAGCGTGAGCTCGTGGACGGCTTAAAGTCCATGCTCGGCATAAAGGCAAAGGTAAGTCTGGTAGCGCCCAAGTCCATCGCCCGCAGCGAAGGCAAGGCTGTAAGAGTGATAGACAAGCGGAAGATCTGAGTGTTACTATA
>CAMNBW010000257.1 GCA_946533525.1 uncultured Lachnospiraceae bacterium | reverse complement strand
GTCCCAATCCGGGATGGCTGCCGCTGCTTTCAAAGCCTCGTAACGCTCCCTTTCGCTGTCAGGGAAGCGGTAGTCCTTAAGGGAATCCATTATCATTGTAAGTGTATCGAAATCAAAGGAGGCAGCGATCTCCCTTATGGTATTGTAAGCGTCCTTTATCTGTGCGTCCTTGATAAGGGGAAGGACATCCTCCCGGGCCTGCTTTTCATCGGCATCAATCGGGCTTAAGGACTTGCCGAAGGAACGGTACAGCTTAAGGAAACCGGCGGTATCACGGTGAATCTTTTCCATATTGCCGTTGTCTCCGGCCTGCTCTAAGGCCTCGGCGAGTTCAAAGAGCTCAGTGGCCCCCACGGAGCGCGCCATGCTCTTTAAGGCATGAACCTTTATCGTATAATTGCCCCAGTCCGACCTGTTGTAGGAAAGCTCTACCTCGGAGGCCTTTGCCTCGATGGAGGAGTGGAAGATCTTCAGGGCTTCCAGATAACCCTTTACCGTGCCGCAGTATTCAAGCCCCTTTGCGGTATTGAGCCCGTTTATGGTATTTAACCACTCGGGCAGCTCGGCGCTGTCCTTTTTCGAAGTATCCGCGGAAGGGTCGGTGAGATAGACCTTATTTTTCGGAAGATATTTTATGAGCATATTTTCCAGGAGGTCGCTTATTACGGGCTTTGTGAGATAGTCGGTAAAGCCGGCCTTTATATACTGCTCGCGGGCTCCCGAAATGGCGTTGGCCGTAAGGCAGACCACCGGCGTCTTTGCGGTTTTGGCCGCGAAGCGCTTTTTCATCTCGTTTAAGGTCTCAACGCCGTCCATATCGGACATCCTGTGATCCAGAAAGACCATATCGTAGTCCTTATGGGCGAATTTTGAAAGCGCCTCGGCCCCGCTTTCCGCGGTATCCACCTGGATCATGGTAGTCTTAAGAAGCCCCCGCACCACGGTCAGGTTCATCGGAGTATCGTCGACTACCAAAATCTTTGCCGAGGGGGCATTTAGCTTCTCGCGGTATTTTTTGCCGCTCCCGGAAAGAGAGCTTAAGGCCTTCTCAATATCGCCTATTTCCGCAGGGTCGACTATTCCCTGCTCCAGCTCGAAGGAGAAGACGGAGCCCTCGCCGTAGACGCTTTGTACTTCAAGGCGGCTGTCCATCATGGCAAGCAGGGACCGGGTAATGTTCATTCCAAGGCCCGTGCCCTCCACGTTGCGGTTCCGCTTGCTCTCTATCCTCTCAAAGGCGGTGAAGAGCTTCGCCATGTCCTCATCCTTTATCCCTATACCCGTATCCTCCACCGCAACCTTTAGGATGACGGTTCCTACCTCTGTTTTCCTGCCCTCGATCTTTAGGGTAAAGGAACCCTTTTCGGTATATTTTACCGCATTGGTCAGAAGGTTCGTTATGATCTGGCGGACCCGTACCTCGTCGCCTGAAAGCACGGAGGGGAGGGTAGGGTCGATCTCGGTCTTAAATTCGAGCTTTTTGTCCTCGGCCCGTTTTTTGATCATGACGATAAGGTCATTTATGATGGAGATGGTTTCGTATTCCACGGGCACGATCTCCATTTTTCCGGCTTCGATCTTGGAAAAGTCCAGAATGTCGTTGATTATGTTTAAAAGATTCATGCTGGCGGTATAGGCCTTCTCGGCATAGGGCACAACATGGGGATCCTTGCTTTCCCGGATTATCATTTCATTCATTCCGAGAACAGCGTTTATAGGCGTACGAATTTCATGGGACATATTTGAAAGGAAGGTGGACTTGGCCTCGTTAGACCCCCGGGCTGCCGTTGCGGCCTCCTCGAGCTCACGAGTGGTCTCCTCCAGAAACATTGCAAGCCGCTCATTTAAGGGGATGGCTCCGGTGCGCTCCGTCTCGGTGCCTGAGCCATCGATAGCGCTGTCCATTTTTACGCTGTCGGAGGAGCTGCCCTCCCGTAAGCCCACTGCAATAAGGGCGGAATTGACGACTCCGCCGTTATTTCCCCTCTTCATTATCCCGGCAAAGCCCCGGGTCCAGACCAGCTCCTTATTGGCGCGGGAGTAGCTTTTAATATCCTCGTGGGAAAGGTCGCCCAAAAATCTGTCCCTGGTCTCGCAGATTATGAGAAAGAGCCCCTGGGGTTTGAAACCGGACATGGAGCGGGCGTACCTTCTTGTATCGGAAACGAGGCGCCTCGGATTGGCGTAGGAGAGGTGCATTTTATGCCCTTCTTCAACCTGGGAGACAAAATAGAGCCTGCCGTTATGGCCGTAGCCCACAGGACAGCGGACTATCTTCATGTTGCCCCGGGTCGTGACTATTGGAAATTCACGCACGTTCTGGACAAAATACCTGTCGGGAACAACTCCTAAGTATTTGCGGTAGACGGAGATGGCGTCCTCATCGTCGATCTTTGAAATGCAGTAGGAGCCGTCGGTTTCCGTAACGGTAAGCTCCTTGCCGATAGGGTGCCAGCCGATGTCGTAGGTATAGTTCAGCTTAAGGCTCTTGCCCCGAAGGACAACGGCGATTATCCCGTGGTCGCAGATCCTGTCCGAAAAGATAAGTGACTTGTCTGCGCCGGGATTGGCATGCCCTCCTGAAAAGTCGGGAGAGGTCCCGGCCTCAATTCCTATAAGGGGGAAGTCTTCCCGGTCTATGCTGTTTAAAAAGTCGTCCATCTCCACAACTACGCCGGCGGAGAAAATCAGGCAGAGCGCAATATCGTCCATATACCGGATCTCGCGCCGCAGCATCTTGCCCGTCTCCATAAGGGACGCATATTTACAGCTGTAGGTAAAGATATTGACGTCCGAGCTTTTAAAGGTCAGGAAGGAGAAGAGGGTCTTGTTTTCATCCCCCCGGCTTTTGTCGGCGGAGGCACAGCTGCTTATGCCGACTATGGTATTGTCCGGAAGCTCGGCGGAGAGGATGCGGATATGTTCCTTTATAACGGTTTCATCGGGTACAGGCTCGCAGACATAGATAAACTTGGAGACCGCGCTTTTGTAGTCCTCAGTATCCCTTAGATTTCTGACAAAGTCCTTAAGTTCCGAATTGTCGTTAGTTTTAAGTGTGAGCTGTTTCAAATTATG
>CAMNBW010000256.1 GCA_946533525.1 uncultured Lachnospiraceae bacterium | reverse complement strand
AAGGAGACATACAACATGGATTTTCAGTTAGATCAGAAGCACCAGATGGCGAGAGACCTGTTCAGGGATTTCGCTGAAAAGGAAGTAAAGCCTCTTGCGATAGAAGTAGACGAGACAGAGGTATTCCCCAGAGATACTGTAACAAAGATGCAGAAGAACGGCTTCATGGGTATCGCTGTTCCCAAGGAGTACGGCGGACAGGGCTGCGACCCTCTTACATACGTTATGTGCGTTGAGGAGCTCTCCAAGGTCTGCGGTACTACCGGCGTTATCGTTTCAGCTCATTCCTCACTTTGCTGCGACCCTATAATGCAGCAGGGTACCGAGGAGCAGAAGCAGAAGTATCTTGTTCCCCTTGCAAAGGGTGAGCTTCTCGGAGCCTTCGCCCTTACGGAGCCCGGAGCAGGAACGGACGCTCAGGGAGCTCAGACAAAGGCAGTCCTTGACGGAGACGAGTGGGTATTAAACGGCTCAAAGTGCTTTATCACAAACGGTAAAGAGGCAGACATCTACATCGTTATCGCCGTTACACAGGTAGACGTAGATCCTAAGGGCAGAAAGAAGAAGAAGTTCTCAGCCTTTATCGTAGAAAAGGGAACTCCCGGTTTCACCTTCGGAACAAAAGAGAATAAGATGGGTATCCGCGGCTCCAGCACATATGAGCTTATTTTCCAGGATTGCAGGATCCCCAAGGAGAACCTGTTAGGCCAGGAAGGCAAGGGCTTCCCGATCGCAATGCATACCCTCGACGGAGGACGTATCGGTATCGCAGCACAGGCTCTTGGAATCGCAGAGGGTGCTCTTGAGCGCACTATTGAATATACAAAGGAAAGAAAGCAGTTTGGAAGAAGCATTGCACAGCAGCAGAATACGCAGTTCCAGCTTGCAGATATGGCAGCCAAGGTCGAGGCGGCAAAGCTTCTCGTTTACAAGGCAGCCGAGGCAAAGGCAAACCAGAAGGTTTATTCCGTTGAGGCAGCTATGGCCAAGCTTTTTGCGGCAGAGGTTGCAATGGATGTTACCACAAGATGCGTACAGCTCTTCGGCGGCTACGGCTATATCAGAGAGTATGAAGTAGAGCGTATGATGAGAGACGCTAAGATAACCGAGATCTACGAAGGAACAAGCGAAGTTCAGAGAATGGTTATTTCCGGAGCTCTTCTTAAGTAAGTACCTTTGAAATTATTCAATAAAAATAAGGAGTTTAAAATATGAAAATCGTAGTATGCATTAAGCAGGTTCCGGATACGAAGGGCGGAGTAAAGTTCAAGCCCGACGGAACCCTTGACAGAGCAGCGATGCTCACAATCATGAACCCCGATGATAAGGCGGGTCTCGAAGCGGCTCTTCGTTTAAAGGACAGCATGGGAGCTGAGGTTACAGTTATAACAATGGGACTTCCCAAGGCAGACGCTGTATTGCGTGAGGCTTTCGCAATGGGCGCAGATAAGGGTATCCTTGTTACCGACCGTGTTCTCGGCGGAGCTGACACCTGGGCAACCTCTTCCACCCTCGCAGCAGCGATAAAGAACCTCGATTACGACCTCATCATCACCGGCCGTCAGGCTATCGACGGAGATACGGCACAGGTTGGTCCCCAGATCTCCGAGCATCTTGATATTCCCGTAATCTCTTATGCGGCTGATATTAAGATCGAAGGCGATTATGTTATCGTTAAGCGTCAGTACGACGACAGGTATCACACCTTAAAGGTTAAAATGCCCTGCCTGCTGACAGCGCTTCAGGAGCTCAACGAGCCCAGATATATGACACCCGGCGGAATTTTCGATGCTTTCGACAAGGAAGTTACCGTTTGGGGCAGAGCAGATCTTAAGGAACTGGCAGACGAGAACATGGGTCTTGCAGGCTCACCTACTCAGATCGCAAAGGCTTCCGATAAAGTCCGCAAGGGTGCCGGAGAAAAGGTTACTCCCGATTCTCCTCAGGAAGCGGTTCAGTATATCTTCGGCAAGCTCGATGAGAAACATATCGTTTAAAAAATAATGTAAGGAGAATTAAAATGGGATTAGAAGAATATAAAGGCGTAGCCATCTTTGCTCAGCAGGTTGACGGAAAGCTCAGCTCTATTGCGCTGGAGCTTCTGGGCAAGGGTAAGGAATTAGCAGCCGATCTTGATACAAAAGAAGTTACAGCCGTTCTTATCGGTTCCGGCATAAAGGGTCTTGCCGATGAGCTGGCTGAGTACGGAGCAGATAAGGTCATAGTTATCGATGACCCCGAGCTTAAGGAATACAGGACTGAGCCCTATGCGCATGCGCTGGCATCAGCTATCAATGAGTACAAGCCCGAGATCATGCTCGTAGGCGCAACGGCTATAGGCCGCGACCTGGGTCCCCGCGTTTCAGCGCGTATCCACACCGGTCTTACCGCTGACTGTACCTCGCTTGATATTGGCGATTTCCCGCTTGAGCCCATCCCGGGCAAGGAGAGCGAGCAGAAGCACAAGCAGCTGCTTATGACCCGTCCTGCCTTCGGCGGAAACACAATAGCTACCATCGCCTGCCCTAATCACCGTCCTCAGATGGCTACGGTACGTCCCGGAGTTATGCAGAAGGCGGAGCCCAAGAAGGGTGCAAAGGCTGAGATCATCGAGTACAACCCCGGCTTCAAGCCCGACCATAAGTATGTTGAGATCCTTGACATCGTTAAGGAAGTATCCAATGTAGCGGATATAATGGATGCAAAGATACTTGTATCCGGCGGCCGTGGAGTCGGTTCTCCCGAGAACTTCAAGCTCCTCGACGACCTTGCAGAGGCTATAGGCGGAACCGTAAGCTGCTCGCGTGCAGTTGTTGACGCAGGCTGGAAGCCCAAGGATATGCAGGTTGGACAGACAGGAAAGACCGTTCGTCCTCAGGTTTATTTTGCAATAGGTATCTCCGGTGCTATTCAGCACGTTGCAGGAATGGAAGAGTCTGATATAATAATTGCCATCAACAAGGATGAGGATGCTCCCATCTTTGATGTAGCCGACTACGGCGTTGTAGGCGACCTCAATAAGATCCTTCCCGACCTTACGGCGAAGATCAAAGAGGCAAGAGCCGCAAAGAAGAATTAAT
>CAMNBW010000255.1 GCA_946533525.1 uncultured Lachnospiraceae bacterium | reverse complement strand
TCTTATTGAGCTCCTCCAGTATACCTTCGTTATCCTCTGTACCCTCATCGGATGTATTCTGGACATTGTCCACATACGCCTCGATAGCGTCGAGAGCCTGGAACAGAACGTCCACAAGGCCGCCGGTAACCTTCATCTGGCCGCTGCGGACCGCGCTGAAAACATCCTCGGTAACATGGGTAAGCTTCTGCATACGCTTATAGCCCATCGTTCCCGCCATTCCCTTAAGGGAGTGGGCCGCCCGGAAGATCTCGTTAATACTGTCCTCGTTCTCCGGATCGTTTTCAAGCACCATGAGCTGGTCGCTCAGTGTCTGAACATGTTCATGAGCTTCATCGAGAAATACTCCTAAATACTGGCTGACATCCATATCATCTAACCCCCACACTCTTGGTTATCGCACCGGCTATTTTATCCAGCGGCAAGATCTCGTTTACAAGACCCGTCTGGGCTATGGCCCTGGGCATACCGTAAACCGCGCTGGTGGGCGCATCCTGAGCGATAACGTATATTTTCTTTTGCTTTTCAAGATTTTTGATCCCTGCCGTTCCGTCCGCACCCATTCCGGTAAGTACCGTACAGCAGATTTCCGAATACGGCGAATCCATAAGAGATTCATACATATAATTCGCCGCGGGACGAACTCCTTCCCGGGTGGGCTCATCGGTGTAGTAGATCTTCATCCTTCCGCCGATCTTGCCTGCTTTCATGTGCCGGCCTCCGGCTGCGAGATAGACGGTACCCTTTTGGATAATGTCCCCCTCTTCAGCCTCCTTGACGTGGATCTTGCTCATCTGGTCCAGCCTCTCCGCCAGGGACTTTGTAAATACCGGGGGCATATGCTGAACTATGAGCACGGGCGCGTTAAGGTTCGCGGGAAGGTAAGGGATCACCTGCTGCAGCGCCTTCGGACCGCCGGTTGAGCTGGCAAGAGCGACGATCTTCTCTCCTCCTGTCACAGGGGAGCTGCTTCTCGTCTTGACGCTCTTAAGCTCTCCGTGGGTGCGCGAAGTATGGCTTAGACCGGTGACCACGCATAACACATTGATGAACTGCGTTTTGAAATCATCATCCGCACGGACGATATTCTCGGGCTTCTTAATGAAATCCATCGCGCCGTGTTCCAGCGCCTCGAGGGTCTCCTTCGTTCCGTCGTCCGTAAGGGAGCTGAACATGAGGATCTTCGCCTTTATGCCCCTCTTTTCCAGCTCCTTTAAAAGACCCAGGCCGTCGAGCTTCGGCATGTTCACGTCCAGTACAACGCCGTCAAAATGTTCCTTTTCCAGGAACTTCAGCGCCTCCTCGCCATCGTGTGCTATCTTTTCCACATGAAAACGTTCGTCGGAATTGATTATATCACAGGCGAGTCTCCTCATGAGTGCAGAGTCATCTACAACCAATATTTTTTTTGCCATTTTGTATTTTCCTTCCCTTAAACCACCATATATTGGGGTCTGTCCTTTTAAGATTTTTCAGTGGTAGTCTTTCTTATGCGGCGCTCTTCTTCGAATATATATTTGATAATGCTCTCTCTCTCCGTATTCTCTATATCCACGAACTGCGTCCTGTTCTCGTATTTGCCGCTTCCGTTCGCCATAAGCTCCGAATAGACTATCCTTCCCACGACGGAATACTCCTGAAAGCCGGTCTTCTGCTTCAGTGAGAACCTGAAAAGTATCAAAGCGCCGACTTCGTAGCTTTGGTTGGAAACAAAGCGGGCGCCTCCGCCGCTTATATCCACCATTACTGCATTGGGACCCTTAAGCCCCGTGGCGGTCGAATAATTTCCCGTCTTCAGATATTCGTCGGTCTCCTCATTGTCAAAGGCATGGCACTTCATCTCGAGCATACAGTTCAGCCTGTAATACTCCCTTCTCTGATAGCGCCTTAAGTTCGACTGGAGCTCGAGCTCCATTATCGGAATTGCGTTGCTCCGATACCTGTCCTTTACCGTGCAGCTGCACTGGTAAAGCCCGTTGCTGGTATAAAAATAGACATCATATTCACCATCGGTGGCGATTAGCTGCAGCTTACCCTTCACACTGGGGATAGTTACCTTTATAACGTCGTCGGATACTATGTCAAAGATTCGTGTACGCAGAGTTTTAGCAGTGCGCTCCTGGGGGTCTTCCAGATCCTTATCGATTATTTCAACCACGTTTCCGGGTTTTACATATTCATTCAACATAGTCAGCTTCTCCATCCGGATAATATATTTGCAAAAAAGCCTGACATTCCCTTTCTTGCCGATCTTTCCTCATGAGGGATGTTCATCAGCGTATCCGCAATGTCTTCAAAGGCCCTGGCCGATCTGGAATTGGGGTCGGATATTGAAACCGGATTTTGCTGCATTACCGCCTTTACCAGCTTATCGTCCTGGGGGACACAGCCCACATAGGACATCGAGAGCTTGAGGTACCGCTGCACCACCATATTGAGCTTTGTAAAAAGCTGCTTGCCCTCGTCGTAGTCCTCGACCTTATTGGAAATGATCTTTACCGAGGTCATCTCCGGCTTGAACTTTGCATGATGCTTCAACGCTTTAAGGAGGGAATAGGAATCAGTAAGCGATGTGGGCTCCGGCGTCGTTATAAGGAGGATCTCCCCGCTTGCCACCAAAAACTCCAGCACCTGCTCGGATATTCCCGCTCCAGTGTCTATTATTATAACATCTGCGAGGCTGTCGAGTTCATTTAAATTTGAAATTAATAAATTTAAATTTTCATGACTTAAATTCGAAAGACCCGTTATGCCCGAACCCCCGGAAATAAAGCCGATGCCCTGGGGTCCCCAGGTTATTATGTCCTTCATGCTCATTCCCTGATAGATAAGATCCGCCAGGGAATGCTTGGGGATCGCTCCGAACATGACCTCGATATTGGCAAGTCCGAAATCCGCGTCAAAGATCAGTACCCTCTTTCCCCTCTTTTTAAACTGAACCGCAAGATTTATGGAGGTATTCGACTTGCCTACCCCGCCCTTGCCGCTCGTAACGGTTATGACCCGGGCCGCATTTGCCGCCTCGATCTGACTTTTCTTTATTATATTACGTAAATTTTCCGCCTGATCCAATTAAATCCAATCTCC
>CAMNBW010000254.1 GCA_946533525.1 uncultured Lachnospiraceae bacterium | reverse complement strand
ACGTAGGGATATCAAGGTTTTAATGACAGATATGTCCTCGCGGCATATCTGTTTTCTTTTTGAAAGGAGAGCTTATGCTGGGAAGTACACTGGAAAAGGTACGTGCAACCGTACCGCTGGTACACAACATCACGAACTACGTAACCGTAAACGACGTCGCAAACGCGCTTTTGGCCTGCGGCGGCAGCCCCATTATGTCCGATGAGCCCGAGGATGTGGAGGATATAACGACGATCTGCCCCGGACTTAACATCAACATCGGCACCCTGAATAAGAGCAGCATCGAGGGAATGCTGAGAGCCGGGCGGCAGGCTTCAAAGCTGCACCATACCATCCTTCTCGACCCGGTGGGGGCGGGGGCTTCGAAGCTTCGTACCGACACGGCCTTAAAGCTCATGGACGAGGTCAGCTTTACCGCCATCCGGGGGAATATCTCGGAGATCAAGACTCTTGCCCTGGGGAGCGGTTCTACCAAGGGAGTTGACGCGGACATCGCAGACGCCGTGACTGACGAGACTCTGGACAGCTCGATCAGCTTCGTTAAGGATTTTGCAAAAAGAACGGGTGCTATTATTGCCGTGACCGGAGCCATCGATCTGGTAAGCGACGGGGAGAAGTGCTATGTAATAAGGAACGGGCGCCCCGAGATGAGCCGGATCACCGGTACGGGCTGCCAGCTTTCCGCCGTGACGACGGCCTTTCTCGTAGCCAATCCGGATAACCTGTTGGAGGCCGCGGCCGCCGCTGTCTGCACCATGGGGCTCGCCGGAGAGATAGGGTGGTCGAGGATGCAGGAGGGCGACGGCAATTCCACCTACCGCAACCGCATAATCGACGCCATTTTCAATATGGACGCAAAAACTCTGGACGAGGGAGCGAAATATGAAATTAGATAAGGAAAAGCTCCTGCTGTATGCGGTTACCGACAGGCACTGGCTTAATGGCCGCACTCTGGCCGAGGTAGTGCGCGAGAGCCTCGAGGGCGGCGCAACCTTTATCCAGCTTCGGGAAAAGGACCTGGATGAGGAGAACTTCTTAAAGGAAGCCCGGGAGCTAAAGGCCCTATGTGCCGAATACGGGGTTCCCTTTGTAATAAACGATAACGTGGAAATAGCGAAGGAAATAGACGCGGACGGGGTCCACGTCGGCCAGAGCGATATGGAGGCCGGAAATGTCCGCGAGGAGCTGGGCCCCGACAAGATAATAGGGGTTTCGGCCCAGACCGTGGAGCAGGCTGTCCTCGCCGAAAAGCGCGGGGCGGACTACCTGGGCGTCGGAGCGGTATTTCCCACCGGCTCGAAGGACGACGCGGAGGACGTTTCGAAGGAGACCTTAAAGGCCATCTGCGAGGCGGTATCGATACCCGTCATAGCCATAGGCGGGATAAGCCGGGACAATGTAGGGGAGCTGGCGGGCTCGGGGCTTGCGGGCATAGCCGTGATAAGCGCGATCTACGCCCAAAGCGACATAGAGGAAGCGACCAAAGAGCTGAAGCGCCTTACGGCGGAGATGGTGAACTCATGAATACCCGGGAAACTGAAGTTTTATCGGGTATAAAGGGAGTCATCTTCGACCTGGACGGGGTTTTGCTGGATTCCATGTCGATCTGGACGGATCTCGGCGCAAGGTATTTACAGAGCCTCAATATCGCGCCGGAGGAGGGGCTGGGAGACATCCTTTTCTCCATGAGCATGGAGCAGGGGGCGCAGTACCTTAAAGAGCACTATCTCCCGGACAGGAGCGCGGAGGCCATTCTTAAAGACCTGCAGGAGCTTTTGAAGGATTTTTACTATAACGAGGTCGCGGCGAAGGAGGGCGCGGCGGAGCTTATCAGATTTCTCAAAACGAGGGGGATTAAAATAACGGCTGCTACCTCAAGCCCCAGGGGGCATGTGGAGCGTGCTTTGGAAAGAAACGGCCTGCTTGCGGACATCGAGGTTATCTTTACGGTGGCGGAGGTCGGCGTAAGCAAGCATTCCCCCGATATTTACGACGCTGCGGCCAAGTATATGGGGCTTAAGAGGGAGGAAGTGCTGGTCTTCGAGGATTCCCTATATGCCCTAAGGACCGCCCACGACGCGGGTTTTAAGACTGCGGGGGTCTACGACGGGAACGGAGAGAAGGATCAGGAGGGGGTCGCCGCCACAGGAGATGTATATTTAAGGCGGCTCACAGAGCTTACAATTTAACAGAATAATGAAAGCGGCAGATTGGGGGCACCACCTTTTGTCGCTATATAAAACGTGCTGAAAGATGCGCACGGATTTGCAGAGGAAGACCGCCAGGGTGGTCGCAAATCCGGCGCCAGGTCTCGCGGGGCGAGCCCTGAATTAATTAAAGAAAGAAGGTAAACGAAATGAACACAGCATTGACCATTGCCGGGAGCGATTCCGGCGGAGGCGCCGGCATACAGGCAGATATCAAGACCATGACCGCAAACGGGGTCTACGCCATGAGCGCAATAACCGCGCTCACTGCCCAGAATACCACCGGCGTAACAGGAATAATGGAGGTAACACCGGAGTTTTTAGAGCTGCAGCTTAACGCGGTATTTGACGATATAAGGCCCGACGCGGTCAAGACCGGGATGGTGGCTTCCGCGGAGCTTATAGGGGTGATCGCAGACCGCTTAAAGCATTATGAGGCGAAAAACATAGTCGTGGATCCGGTCATGGTGGCGACCAGCGGCGCAAAGCTCATAAGCGACGACGCCATAGAGAGCCTTAAAGCCAGGCTGCTGCCGCTGGCGGACGTGATAACCCCCAACATCCCGGAGGCGGAGGTGCTTTCGGGGCTTACTATCTCCAATGAGGAGGAGATGATAAGGGCGGCGAAGCAGATATATGAGGACCTGGGCTGCGCCGTGCTCTTAAAGGGCGGGCACAAGGTAAACGACGCCAACGACCTCTTATACAGGGAGGGAGGCTGCGTCTGGTTTAAGGGCAAGCGCATCGACAATCCCAACACCCACGGCACCGGCTGTACCCTGTCCAGCGCCATAGCCTCGAATCTCGCCAAGGGCGAGACCCTGGACAATGCGGTAAAATATGCCAAGAATTACATATCCGGCGCCCTCGGCGCGATGCTGGACCTTGG
>CAMNBW010000253.1 GCA_946533525.1 uncultured Lachnospiraceae bacterium | reverse complement strand
ATCAGAAAAAGGAGGGGAGTCATGGGAAATATCAAGCTTATCAGGGGCGGCTCGGTGGTATCCTCCTCCGGCTGCAGCAGGGCGGATATTCTGATACGCGGTGAGAAGATCGCGGCCCTTTTGTCCCCAGAGGAGGAGCTTTCCAAGAAGGAATTCGAGGCGGAAGAAATAATCGATGTCTCCGGAAAACTCATCTTTCCCGGGTTTATCGACCCACATACCCACTTTGACCTGCACGTGGCGGGCACCGTCACGATAGACGACTTTGCCTCGGGAACAAGGGCCGCCATAGCCGGCGGAACCACTACAATAATCGATTTCGGCACCCAGTATAAGGGAGAGACCCTGAAAGAGGGCCTGGACAACTGGAAGCAAAAGGCGGCGGACGGAGTCTACTGCGATTACGGAATCCATATGTCCATAACCGACTGGAACGAAAATGTCAGGCAGGAATGTCAGGACATGATGGACGAGGGCGTCCCCACCTTTAAGATATATATGACCTATGACACCCAGGTAGACGACAAGACCATCCTAGAGATATTAAAAAGGCTCAAAGAGGTAGGAGGGATCACGGGCTGCCACTGCGAAAATTCCGGGCTGATAGAGGCGCTCAGGGATGAGGCGGTAAGAAACGGAGATATTGCAAAGGTCTCTTCCCACTATAAGACCCGTCCCGCCGCGGCGGAGGCCGAGGCCATAAGCCGGCTTTTGCGGCTGTCGCAGATCGCGGACGCACCGGTGATCGACGTGCATCTTACCAACGAGGAGGGCCTAAAGGAGATACGTGCCGCAAGGGCAAGGGGCCAGAAGGTCTATGCGGAGACCTGTCCGCAGTACCTTCTGATGGACGATTCTCTGTATGAGCAGGAGGGCTTTGAGGGCGCAAAATATGTCATCGCCCCGCCTCTTAGAACCAAGAGGGATAATGAAGTCTTATGGAAGGCCATAGCCGATGGGGAGATACAGACCGTAGCTACCGACCACTGCTCCTTTACATATGAACAGAAGCGCCTCGGAGAGGCTGATTTTCGTAAGATACCCGGAGGGATGCCGGGAGTGGAGACCCGGGGAGAACTCATGTATTCCGAAGGAGTTGCAAAGGGCAGGATAGGTGTGGAAAAGCTCTGTGAGGTGCTTTCGGAAAACCCTGCGAGGCTTTACGGCCTATATCCTCAAAAAGGCGTCATAGCCCCCGGTGCGGATGCGGATATAGTGATTCTCGACCCGAAGGCTCATAAGACCCTTAGCATACAGAGCCAGGTAAGCAACTGTGATTACTGTCCCTTTGAGGGCAGGGAGATAGAGGGAGTTATCGAGAAGGTATTTTTGCGCGGAGAGCTGGCTGCGGAAAACGGACGGGCTTTGGAGAAGCGCCGCGGAGTATTTTTAAAGCGGGGCCGTTCAACCTTATAAAGGGGGGTAAACAGTTATGCTGCTGATTGGAAACGGAAGGGTACTGACCAGGGATAAGGATAAGCCGTTCCTCGAGGACGGGGCTGTGGCCGTGGAGGGAGAGCTCATAAAGGAGGTAGGTCCTTTAAGCGCCCTTAAGGAGAAGTACAGGGACGCCGAATTTGTGGACGCAAGGGGCGGACTTATCATGCCGGGCCTTATAAACGCCCATACACACATCTATTCCGGGCTGGCGAGAGGCCTGTCGATAAAGGGCAACAATCCAACGAACTTCTATGAGATACTTGACGGGACCTGGTGGGCCATAGACCGGAAGCTGGACTTAAACGGCACAAAGGCCAGCGCCTATGCCACCATACTGGACTGTATAAGGGACGGAGTCACGACCATCTTCGACCACCATGCCAGCTTTTGCGAGATACCGGATTCCCTCTTTGTGATAAAGGATGCGGCAAAGGAGCTGGGGATCCGAGCCTGCCTTTGCTACGAGGTGTCGGAGCGGGACGGGGAAGAAAAATGCGCCCAGGCGATAAAGGAGAATGCGGACTTCGCCAGGTGGGCCAGGGACGAAGACGACGATATGATAAAGGCCATGTTCGGAGGCCATGCCCTCTTTACCATATCCGATAAGACCTTCGAGAAGATGGTGGAGGCCAACGACGGTATTACCGGCTTTCATATACACGTGGCCGAGGGAATGGACGATGTTTACGACAGCATAAGAAATTACGGCTGCCGCCCGGTAAACCGCCTGCTCTATAACGGCATCTTAGGCGAGCGGACCCTGCTGGGCCACTGCATCCACGTAAGCCCCGCCGAAATGGACATTATCAAAGAGACCGGGACCATGGTGGTCAACAATCCCGAGTCCAATATGGGAAATGCCGTTGGCTGCGCTCCGGTGCTCAAGATGATGGAAAAGGGCATAACGGTGGGAATGGGAACGGATGCCTATACTCACGATATGCTGGAAAGCCTCAAGGTCTTTCTCATAATCCAGCGGCACAACGCGGCGATGCCCAACGTGGCCTGGGGCGAGGCTATGAAGCTGCTCTTTGAAAACAATGCCCTCATAGCGGCGAAATATTTTAAAAAGCCCTTAGGAATATTAAAGGAGGGTGCGGCCGCAGATATTATCGTCATGGACTATAAACCCTTTACGCCTCTTACCGGCGTCAATGCCGACGGGCACATCCTTTTCGGGATGATGGGGAGGAGCTGCAGGACTACGATAATTAACGGCCGGGTTCTCTATAAGGACAGGGAATTTGTAGGCATAGACGAGGAAAAGCTCAATGCCTGGACATATGAGCAGGCCGAAAGACTCTGGGGCAGCCTCGGAGCGGTATATTAAGGAGGGATAATTATGAGCGATATCATGAGGACCCTTGGGTTTGGCGCGCTTATGGAGCGCATACTTACCGAATATAAAGAGCAGGGCAGCATATTCGGGATAAGGAAATTCGTTCGGTACGAAGGCAAAAAAGCCGCTCCGATCTTTAATGAAAGGCTGGAGTCTCCTTACGGCCCCGCAGCAGGCCCCAATACCCAGCTTTCGCAAAATATAATTGCTTCTTATATTACCGGCTCCCGCTTTTTCGAGCTTAAGACCGTGCAGAAAATGGACGGCGAGGAGCTTTCCAAATGCGTTCCCAAGCCCTGTATAACCGCTGCAGACGAGTGCTA
>CAMNBW010000252.1 GCA_946533525.1 uncultured Lachnospiraceae bacterium | reverse complement strand
TTTCCGCAAAATACGATAACCTGAAGTCCGCGACAGAGCGCGCCATCATCGTGAAGGCTCCCGAAAGGGAGGGGGCTATATCGAAAACGTAGCCTATAGCCACGAGTACAAAGGTCCTTAAAGACTGAAAGATTCTGAAGGGCACCTTCCACGAATCGGTCCTTAAAGCCTTATTCATACTCTCAAAAACCGGAGTCAGGAGCATCGAAACCATTATGATAAGCCCGTTATATAGGCCAAAGCCCACGTACTTAAGCTCCGCTCCGTGCCATAACCCGATTAACAGAAATACTATGAGGGTCGCCACGCAGCCGGGCATTACGTTGGACAGATGCTTTCCGTAGGCCGTATTCCCTATCGGGCTCTTTTTTATCCCCTTCCTTATCTTATCAAAGCTCTTCGAGACAGCCAGGGGGTAGAAGATATAGTTCTTCATCCAGTTTCCCAGAGATATGTGCCAGCGCGTCCAGTAGTCGTTTATGCTCGTGGAAAAATAGGGACGCCTGAAATTTTCCGTCATATCGATGTCCATGAGCCTCGCCGCTCCGCGGATTATATCTATGCCTCCGGAAAAATCAGCGTATAGCTGCAAAGCGTAGACCAACACCGCGAAAAGGGAAGCTGTGCCGGAAAAGGCAAGATGGTCGGCCGTGATATTGCTGACGATAGGAGCCGCCCTGTCGGCTATGACGGATTTCTTGAAAAAGCCCCATAGCATTAGTTCCAGCCCGGACTTTATATTCATAAAGTCAAATTCATGTTTTTTTGTCAGTTGTGGATGGAGCTGCTCAAAGGAGCTTATGGGACCCTGGACTATCTGCGGGAAGAATATAAGAAACAGAAGGGTCTTTAGGAAATTGCGTTCAGCCCGCACCTTGCCGTGGCTTACATCGATAAGGTAGCCCCCAGCCTGGAAGGTATAAAATGAAAGCCCCAGGGGCAGGACCATGTAGATCGGTGAAAGCGCCCCGTTAACATGGGCGAAGCTTAAAAGCTTATTCACCATGTCTATGGTAAAGTTCGCATACTTCATGAATACGAGGATGCCAAAGACTATGAGAAGGCAGAGTATAAGCACTCCCCTGCCGAGGCTTTCGTATCTGCGGTTCAAAGCCTTTTTGGCCTCTTTGTCAGCCTTGTCGAGCTTCGACCTTTCAAGCTCCCGGCTTTGACCCAGTCCGTCCAATGCCAGGGCTCCAAGGTAAGTCACCACTGTCGCCGCAAGGATAAAGACCATGAAGGGGATGCCGGTAAAGGCATAAAAAATAAGGCTCGCTGTCAGAGAGACGACCCATTGATATTTCCTTAAGACAGGAAGATAATATGCGATTACCGTAAGCGTCAGAAAGACGCAAAAACCTATTGAAACATATGACATTAATTAACTACCGGATTATCTATATACGACTCACGTTGACGTGCTTCGTACCCTTTTTCTCATGTTTATTGCCGTACATCGCCGTATCCGCCCTCCTGAATACCTGGGCGTATTCGTTGTCGGAGGAACGTATGTAGGGGGAATACCCTATGGCGGCGCTGACCTTGATTCCGAAAATCTCCTCATTGGTCTCGGCGAATTCGCTCATCCCCGCCTCGAAGGCATCGATGAGCTTCTGTATATCTCCGACCTCATGGGTCGTAATGATTATTGCAAATTCATCCCCGCCTATGCGGTAGCACGAGGACTGTCCGAAGACATTCTTTAAAACTCCGGACACTCCCTGGATAAGGATGTCGCCCCTGTCGTGGCCGTAGCTGTCATTGATCTTTTTAAGATCGTTTATATCGACCACAACTACAGCGAAACGCGCCCTTCCCATGCGCATCTCCTCGTTAAGCATCTCGATACGCTCTCCGTAAGCGGTCTTGTTGTTAAGCCGGGTCAGCTCATCGGTATAGGCGAGGCCGTGGAAATGTTCGAAATACCTTTTAAGCGATCTCGTCGTCGCCTGGAAATTCTTTGCAAGGATCCCCACCTCGTCGTCGCTTTTGATGTTTAAATCCACATCCAGATCTCCGCGGGCCAGCTGAACCGTGGCCTCGGTAATGTCCTTAAGGGGCTTGACTATGGTTCGCACTACCAGGTATAAGACCAGGGCGGCGACGGCCAGGATTACGAGGGTCAGCACAATGGTCTTTCTTATCAGCGAATACATGGGCGCCGCTATCTCTCTCGCCGGAACTCCTATGCCGAAGGTCATGCCATTGGTGAGGCGGTTAGCGTACATTTCCTTCCTTACCCCGTTCCACTCATAGGAAAAAAGGGTGCCCGTATCCCTTGCGACCTCCATATTCTTAAGAAACACCGTATACTTCGTAGGCAGGTGATCGTACTTCTCTCCTTCGGGAAAATCCGGGTGGTACACCAGGTTATTTTCCCTGTCGTAAATAAAGGCATAGCCTGTATTGTAGACCTTAACCTCGGAGGCCTCATGCTGCAGGAGGCTTATATCCACGTCCATGCCTATTACCCCTATGGCCACATCCTTTAGGAATATGGGCCGCACATAGGTTATCATGTTGACGTCCACATTCTCATTCCTGTAGGGCTCCATCCATATGGCCTTTCCCGCGTTGATTGGGCGGTAATACCAGCCCACATGGCTTACGTCCTCGGGAGAGTACTGCGTAATGTCCGTCAGGGGTATCTCCTCGAAGCCGCCCGATGTCTTGTTCCTCATCAGGAGGAAGCCGGGGTCGCTTAAGTCATATTTGGGATCGAAACGAAGATAGGCCATCATAACCCCGTCGGTATTGGCGGCGACCGACTTTACCATCTCCCGCATCTCCTCAATAAAGACGTCGTATTCCTCCCCCTGTTTAAATATATCCTCACCGCCGTGGAGAGTGGAGTAGATATAGTAAAATATGCCGTCGACGGCTTTTTCTATACCGCTTAAGGTCCTGTCGATCCTTAGGATGTTTTCGTTTCCTATATGTGTGAGGATCTCAGTGGAATCCTCCTCCTGCATTTTCTGCAGATCATATACCGCGACTCCCAGCACAGACAATACCGCTACACATATAAGTGATGCGGCAGCCACGATAATCTTGGTCTGTATGGATTTCATCAAGCGCTCCTGACAAAAAACAAATGTGCCGACA
>CAMNBW010000251.1 GCA_946533525.1 uncultured Lachnospiraceae bacterium | reverse complement strand
CTCTATGTAGGAGACGAATATCTGTTTAACGGGTGGCTCTACGAAGGCATGGAGGAGACCCTCGGGAAGCTCAGGGACAGCGGCATAAAGGTGGGAGTGGCTACCTACAAGATGGAGCCCATGGCAAAAAAGATCTGCCACCATTTCAAGGTGGACGACTATGCGGCCTCCATACACGGCACGGACGATAATTCCACCATAAAGAAGCCCGAGATAATCAGGATGGTCGCAAGGGACTTCGGCTGCGAGGATCTTTCCAGGGTGGTAATGATAGGGGATACCGGTTACGACGCCGACGGGGCGGAGGGAGCCGGATGCAGATTTTTAGGGGTTACATTCGGGTTCGGCTTCAAGACGAGAGAGGATGTTATGAAATATCCTTTCAGTATAGGAGAAGCTGCCAGCCCGAAGGATATATTAAAATTCTTTATATGATCAGGAGAAGGGGCAAGGGATATGAAAGTAAAGGTTTCGGATTACATTGCGGATTTTCTGGCTGAAAGAGGCGTGGAGCACGTTTTTACAATAACCGGGGGCGGAGCCATGCATTTAAACGACTCCTTCGGTCACCACGAGAAGCTTAAATGTATTTACAACCACCATGAACAGGCCTGTACCATGGCCGCTGAGAGCTATGCCAGACTGACGGGAAGGCTGGCCGCGGTTGTGGTTACAACGGGCCCCGGAGGCATAAACGCCTTGAACGGCGTCTTCGGAGCGTGGACGGATTCGATACCCATGATAGTTATTTCCGGACAGGTCAAGACCTCTACCTGCGTATATTCCACGGGGCTGCCCTTAAGGCAGTTCGGGGATCAGGAGTACGACATCGTGGAGAGCGTAAAGAACATGACCAAGTATGCTGTCATGGTAAAGAAGCCCAACCAGATACGGCATGCCCTCGAATGTGCATATTTCATGGCAAATAACGGACGCAAGGGCCCGGTATGGGTGGATGTGCCCCTGGATGTGCAGGCCGCTTACGTCTATACAGAGGAACTTACTCCCTTCGACAGCCGGAATTCCGGGAGAAAGGAAAATCCCGTTTATGACGGCACCTACGTGGACAAGATCTCCGAGGCCATCTACCGCTCCAAGAGACCGGTGGTGCTGGCCGGAACAGGCATACGTTCGGGAGAGGCCTATAAGGAGTTCATAGACTGCACCGATGTCTTTAAGCTGCCCGTGCTCACGGCCTGGAACGCAAAGGATCTTTTGTGGGAGAATAACCCCTATTATGTCGGGGTTCCCGGCACCGTGGGAACCAGGGGAGCCAATTTCATCCTGCAAAACGCCGACCTCATACTCATCATGGGCTGCAGGCTCAATATAAGGATGACGGGCTACAACGACTTTAATCTCGGAAAAGACGCCGTTAAGATAATGGTGGACATAGATGAGAACGAGCTGAAAAGACCTAATTTAAAGATAGATATTCCGATACACGCGAATGTAAAGGATGTTATGAAGGATCTGGCTCACTGCGATACGGAGGAGATCGGGGAACATTCGGAGTGGCTTAAGTGGTGCAAGGAGATAAACAGGCGGTATCCGGCGGTCCTGCCTGAATACTCGGCTAAAAAGAAGCCCTTAAATCCTTATGTATTCATTAATGCCCTCTCACATAAGCTGGGGGACGGCGACGTTACCGTAGCGAGCAACGGCGGAGTCTGCGTAATTTCCAACCAGGCCTTTGACATAAGCAAGGGCGGCAGGCTCTATACCAATTCGGGAAGCGCCTCCATGGGCTACGGCCTGCCTGCGGCGCTGGGAGCGGTTACCGCCAGAAAGAATAAGAGAGTGGTCTGCCTCGAGGGGGACGGCTCCATAATGATGAACCTTCAGGAGCTGGAGACTGTCAGCTATTATAAGATGAATATAAAGCTGTTCATCATGAACAACAACGGCTACCATTCCATAAGACAGACCCAGCAGAATATATTCAAGACATCCCTTGTTGGAGTGTCGCCGGAAAACGGTGTGGGCTTCCCGGATTTTTCCAAGGTTGCGGCGGCCTTTGACATTCCGTACATAAAGATAGATTCCCTTACCAAACTGGACGAGAAGCTCGATAAGGCCTTAAACGGCGACGGTCCGGTTTGTGTCGAGGTGGTTGTGGACGAAAAGCAGGGCTTCGAGCCGAAGCTCATTTCCAGAGTGGGAGAGGACGGTTCCATGATCTCTCCTGAGCTGGACGATATGTATCCCTTCCTTCCGAGAGAAGAATATGAGGCTGTAAGAAAAGAGGCCCGGGCCATAGAGAATTAGAGGTAAACCGGTTACTGTTCACTGGCGAACTGCGACCGGGCGGAGGCTGTAAATGAAAAAGATAAGCATACTTATACCCTGCTATAACGAGGTGGAAAACGTAGGTCCCATGAGCGAAACGGTGGTTCGCATCATGACTGAGGAGCTGCCTCAATATGACTATGAGCTTGTCTTTATCGACAACTGTTCGGAGGACGGCACCCGGGAAAAGCTGGAAGAGATCTGCGCCGGAAACAGCAAGATAAAGGCGATCCTTAACGTGACAAATTTCGGGCAGTTTAATTCCCCCTTTTACGGGATGTGCCAGACTACCGGAGACTGCACGATCTCCATGTGCTGCGATTTTCAGGATCCTCCCGAGATGATCCCCAAATTCGTGGAGGAGTGGGAAAAGGGCTATAAGATAGTCAGCGCCATAAAGACGACCAGCAGGGAAAATGCGCTGATATTCTTTTTAAGAAAGACCTATTACAAGCTGATAAGGAATATGTCCACGGTAAAGCTCATAGAAAACTTTACCGGTACCGGGCTTTACGACAGCTCCTTTATAAATCTGCTTAAAAAACTGGACGATCCCATACCCTTCTTAAGGGGTATAGTTGCGGAGTACAATTTCAAACGTAAGGAAATTCCCTATGAGCAGGCGCAGAGGCGGGCGGGCAAGACCCACAACAATTTTTACTCGTTATACGATGCCGCCATGCTCTCCATAACCTCCTATACGAAGGTGGGCTTAAGGCTTGCCACCTGGATGGGCTTCCTTTCCTCCGCCATAAGCTTTGTGATCGCCATAGTCTATCTCATAATGAAGCTTACACACTGGTATTCCTTCCAGGCGGGCAATGC
>CAMNBW010000250.1 GCA_946533525.1 uncultured Lachnospiraceae bacterium | reverse complement strand
AGTTTTCACACGATGAGGGCGTATTCTACTCGGATGTTATGCTGGTAAACAAGCCTCCTTTAGGAACCCCATATCAAAATCCGACGCAAAAGATATAACAGGATCATCGCCTGCTTATTCAGATTTTTATACAGGGTGTTGTCCTTATCCAGCACATAGGCCACGCCGCCGCTCATTCCTGCCGCCCTCCTTAAAAATTAATATGCGCGGCCCGTGCCCGGCAAAGCCGGGATATTACATTGCACGGGCCTGTGCATAAAAAGAGGGCGTCCCGGAGAAAACTCCGAGACACCCTTGTCTCATAATCCGTAATTATCTTATTTTCCTTCAGACCTCTTTGGAAGCCTTGACAAACCTCTCCATGGCCTCCAGTGCCTTTCCGCTGTCGATAAGCTCAGCCGCCAGCTCTATGCCCTCTTTCATCGAAGGTGCCTTTTCGGCAATATAGATCGCAGCGCCGGCATTCATAAGCACCGTATCCCTCTTAGGTCCCTTATCCGACCCATCCAGGATGCCACGGGTCACCTTTGCATTGTCCTCGGGGGAACCGCCCTTTAAGTCCTCCTTTGAGCATCTCTTAAAGCCGAACTGCTCCGGGGCTATCTCATAGGTCTTATACCAACCGTCCTTGAATTCGCATACGGCCGTAGGACCTACCGCGGAGATCTCGTCCAGCTTTTCCTTCCCGTAGACCACCATTCCCCGCTTTGCGCCGAGCCCGCTTAAAACCTGTGCCAGGGGCTCGATCAGGTATTCATCGTAAACTCCAAGGAGCATCCTCTTGGGGAAGGCCGGATTTGTAAGGGGTCCCAGGATATTAAAGACCGTCCTGAAGCCCAGCTCCTTTCTGATCGCTCCCACATATTTCATTGAGGTGTGATACTTTTGCGCAAAGAAGAAGCAAAAGCCCGTCTCCTTAAGCAGCTTTACGCAGCTGTCCGGCTCCAGGGAGATATTCGCTCCCAGCGCCTCCAGACAGTCCGCCGTGCCGGATAAGGATGAAGCCGCCCTGTTGCCGTGCTTAGCCACCTTTATACCCGCTGCCGCCGCCACAAAAGCCGTTGTCGTGGAAATATTAAAGCTCCCCGCCCGGTCTCCGCCGGTTCCGACTATTTCCAGAGTCTCCATATCCCCTGTATCCACCCTCGTAGCGTGCTCCCGCATTGCGGCGGCACAGCCTAAGATCTCATCGATAGTCTCGGCCTTGGTGCTCTTCGTTGAAAGCGCCGCCAGAAATGCCGCATTCTGGGTGGGAGTGGTCTTGCCGTCCATGATCTCATTCATGACGGTATAGGCCTCCTCGTAGGTCAGGTCCTCCTTTAAAACTATTTTTTCGATTGCCTCTTTGATCATTTTGTACTCCTTAAATACTTTGTATCCTCTTTACTGCCTCTTTTGTATCCTCATGTTTTCCGAAAGCGGTCAACCGGAAATAATGCTCTCCCGAAGGTCCGAAGCCCGACCCCGGGGTTCCGACCACGCCGGCCTTTTTTAAGAGCACATCGAAAAATTCCCAGCTCGTCATATTATCGGGGGTCTTAAGCCAGATATAGGGTGCGTTCACTCCGCCATAAACCTCATATCCCATGTCCTTAAGGCTCTCCCTTATAAGCCGGGCATTCTCCATGTAATAGCCCACATTTTCCCTTATCTCCTTCTGTCCCTCTTCGGAATAGACCGCACATCCCGCCCACTGCTGGATATAGGGAGCACCGTTGAATTTCGTGCCATGCCTCCTCTTCCACAGCGAATACAGCCCGACTCCGTCAGCACTCTTTAAGTCCTTCGGCACTACCGTATAGCCCAGCCTCACTCCGGTAAAGCCTGCGTTCTTTGAGAAAGAACGTATCTCTATAGCGCAGGTTCTCGCCCCTTCGCACTCGTATATCGAATGGGGTATGTCCTCCTCCGAAATATAGGCTTCATATGCGGCATCAAAAATTATAACAGAATGATGCTCATTGGCATAGTCCACCCACTTTTGCAGCTCATGTCTGCTCAGGGCGCTGCCCGTGGGATTGTTGGGCGAGCATATATAGATGATATCCGGTGTCCTTTCCGGAAGGGCCGGAGAAAAATTGTTCCCGGCAGTGCAGGGAAGATATATTACCTTTGACCACCTGTCCGTCTTTTCATCGTATTCCCCCGTCCTGCCTGCCATAACATTGGAATCCACGTAGACCGGATATACGGGATCCGTTACCGCAATGATATTATCTCTCCCGAATATCTCCTGAATATTTCCCGAATCGCTCTTGGCTCCGTCAGAGACAAAGATCTCATCGCTTTCCACCTCACAGCCTCTGCTCTTAAAATCCTTTTCGGCTATGGTATCTCTTAAAAATACGTATCCCAGATCCGGGGCATAGCCCTTAAAGGTCTCCTCCTGTCCCTGGGACTCCACCGCCTCATGCAGCGCCTTTATCACAACAGGGGTAAGGGGTCTTGTCACATCCCCTATCCCAAGGCTTATTACCTTTTTATCGGGATTACTGTTCTTATAATCCCTGACCCTTGAAGCGATCCCGGAAAAGAGATAGGAGCCCCTGAGCGCGAGATAATCCTTATTTACAGTAAACATTCACTAACCTCCTTGACAGCCGATGGATTGGCTCATTGCCTTCACGATCGGGCAGGGGGCTTTTCCCCCTGCGATATGAAAAAGGCGCCAGTGAACCTAAGTCCCCCGGCGCCTTTGCCTTCTACAGTTTTTGAGCCTATCACTATTTTAAACCGCTGTCAATCATTTACGTGTTTTAAGACATATATAATCCGCGCAATTTGTCAATCCGGCGGCCGCTGCCGGGACAAGGATATAGATATAGGTAGGCACATACCTTGCCTTCGTCTCCCATATAAGCTCATGGAAGAGCATCCCCCCTATCGTATAGAGCATAAAGAGCAGCAGGACAGTTCTTAATCCCGATTTCTTCCCTGACCTGAACCGGAACACATAAAATATGAAAGCCCCGGCAACTATTATCACATTGACCACATTGCATATGGTAGCGATTTTGCTGTAGGCCGCCCCTCCGCTGTATATGCTGTTTAAGAGCTCTCCCCTCACCTTATCGTCCCAGTTTTCAAGGGTTATGGCCGGAGCACTGTTTATGGACTGGT
>CAMNBW010000249.1 GCA_946533525.1 uncultured Lachnospiraceae bacterium | reverse complement strand
GAGAGGATGGCGGGAAGCGATCCTCTTACCGGCTTATTGAACCGCCGGTATATGTCGGACGTGCTGCATAAGCTGGAGAGCAGGTATAAGCAGGAGAGAGTTTCCCTTTCTATGGCCATGGGCGACATTGATTTCTTTAAAAAGGTCAACGATACCTACGGGCATGACAGCGGGGACGTGGTGTTAAAAGAGATCGCGGCCATGTTTACGGCCTTCATGGAGGATAAGGGCTATGCCTCAAGATGGGGCGGAGAGGAATTCCTGCTGGTGTTCAGGGGCATAAATGCGGACGAGGTCTTCCAGATGTTAGAGAGCTTCCGCGGAGAGGTTGAGAAAAAGGAGATCAAAAGCGGCGACACGATTATCAAGGTCACCATGACCTTCGGCCTCGAGGAATATTCTTCTCATGCGGGTATTGACGAAACCATCAAGAAAGCGGATGAAAAGCTCTATCTCGGAAAGAACGGAGGCCGGAACAGGGTAGTGTATTAATATATGGAAAAGGCTTACGACAGCATAACATGGAAAGAAGTATTCAAAACTCTGGGCGGTAAGATAGGGGAATATAAGAAAGCCTCTATATTAACGCCTCTTTCTATGATTCTTGAGGTTGCCATGGAAATGGTGATACCCTATCTGATGTCCACGATCATAGACAGGGGAGTCATGCAGGGGGACATGGGTGTCATTTATAAGATAGGCGGCATTATGCTGGTGGCCGCCCTTGTCGCTCTCTTTGCGGGAATTGCGGGAGCGAGGCTCGCGGCCTATGCTGCGGGTGGCTTTGCGAAGAATTTAAGGGAAGCGATGTATGTCAACATACAGACCTTCAGCTTTTCAAATATAGATAAATTTTCCACCTCGGGTCTGGTCACCAGACTTACCACCGACGTAACAAATGTACAGAACGCATATCAGATGATCTTAAGGATGTGTATGCGCTCGCCGGTAACTCTTATATGTGCGATAGGAATGTCGATCTTTATCTCCCCCAGGCTGGCCAGTGTCTATGTCATCGCGGTCATCTTTCTGGGGCTCTTTATCTTTTTCCTGATGGGAAAGGTTTCCGTCTATTTCCGGGAGGTTTTTGAAAAATACGACGATCTGAATGAAAGCGTGGAGGAAAACGTTTCTGCGATCAGGGTGGTCAAGGCCTTTGTCCGGGAGGACTACGAAAAGGCAAGGTTTTTCAAGGCTGCCGGAAATATTTACGATATGTTTGTGAGAGCGGAGAACCTGCTCGTTACCAACATGCCGGTCATGCAGTTTACCGTCTACGGCTGCATCCTGGCTATAAGCTATATCGGTGCAAGGATGATAGTTTCCGATACCCTTACCACGGGACAGCTCATGAGCATGCTTGCCTACTGCATGAATATTCTGATGAGCCTTATGATGCTCTCCATGATCTTTGTAATGATCTCGATGTCCTCCGCGAGCGCCAAGAGGATAACCGAGGTCATTAACGAGACGGCGGATATTAAGGATCCCGAAAATCCGGTGACCGAAGTGGAGGACGGCTCGATAGAGTTTAAGAATGTGGTATTCAGCTACGGGGCCAACAGCGAAAGAGATGTCTTAAGGAACATAAATATATCCATCCGCTCCGGGGAGACCATAGGGATACTGGGAGCTACCGGCAGTGGAAAGACCAGTCTTGTAAGCCTTATCTCAAGGCTTTATGACGTAAAGGAGGGAGCTGTCATAGTGGGAGGCCGCGATACCCGTGAATACTCCCTGGAGGCTCTTCGAAGCGCTGTTTCGGTGGTGCTGCAGAAGAACCAGCTTTTCAGCGGTACCATATATGAAAACTTAAGATGGGGAAATGAGGAGGCCAGCGATGAGGACTGTGTGCTCGCAGCCAAAGCGGCCTGCGCCCATGAATTTATAGAAAAATATGCCAAAGGGTACGATACCCGGATAGAGCAGGGGGGCAGCAATGTCTCCGGCGGCCAGAGACAGAGACTTTGTATAGCGAGAGCCCTTTTAAAGAGGCCGAAGGTCCTTATACTCGACGACTCCACCTCGGCGGTGGACACCGCAACGGACGAGCGTATCCGGCGCTCCTTCAGGGAATACATTCCGGAGGTTACGAAGATAATCATTTCCCAGCGAATTTCCTCGATACAGGGAGCCGACAGGATACTGGTTTTGGACGACGGGGAGGTAAGCGGCTTCGATACCCATGAGAACCTCCTTAAGACCAATCCGATTTATGCAGATGTGTACGAATCCCAGACGGGAAACGGTGATTTCGATATGGCCGGCGCGCCGTCGGCTTAGGGTGAGACAGATATGGCGGAAGAAAGGGTAAGAGAATTTAAAGGGCCCGGAGGCGGAAGGGTCAGGGGTCCCAGACCGAAGGTTAAGGAGCCGGGTAAGCTCTTTAAAAGAGTCATGGCCTATGTGCTTAAGAGCTACAAGCCCCATATAGTTCTGGTCGTGGTGTGCATTTTTATCGGAGTGCTTGCTAATGTCCAGGGGACTCTTTTTACCCAGAAGCTCATAGACGACTATATCCTGCCCATGGTGGAGGCGGGAGACAGGAATTTCACCCCCCTCATCCTTGCCATGACCAGGGTGGCGGTTATTTACGGCATAGGTATAATTTCCACTTACGTCTATCAGAGGGTCATGATAAAGGTGTCCCAGGGGACCCTCCTTAATATGCGAAAAGATCTTTTCGATAAGATGGAGTCCCTGCCTGTCAAATATTTCGATACCCACGCCCACGGGGATATAATGAGCATCTATACTAACGATATAGATACCCTCAGGCAGATGATAAGCCAGTCCCTGCCCCAGTTTTTGAATTCCCTGATAACCATAGTGTCCGTTTCGGTAAGTATGGTTATCTTAAGCATCCCTCTTACAATACTTACCCTTGTGATGGTGGCGGTGATGCTCTTTGCGACGGCTAAGGTATCCGGCGTCTCGGGAGGGTATTTTAAGGCGCAGCAGTCCTCCCTGGGAGACTTAAACGGTTTCATAGAGGAGATGACCAACGGCCAGAGGGTGGTAAAGGTCTTCTGTCACGAGGAGAAGGCCAAGGAGGAATTTCGCAAAAAAAATGACCAGCTTTTTGAGAACGCTTATAAGGCCAACGGCCTTTCGATGAGC
>CAMNBW010000248.1 GCA_946533525.1 uncultured Lachnospiraceae bacterium | reverse complement strand
GCATGTTCTTTGACCCCAAGAGATACGATCTTGCAAAGGTAGGCCGTTATAAATTTAATAAAAAGCTCATGCTCAGCAATCGTATTACAGGACAGATTCTTGCTGAGGATGTGCTCGATCCCGCAACCGGAGAGGTAGTAAGCGTAGGCAGGAAGGAAAAGGCCATTGCAGGCGCGGTTGTTTCGCGTGAGCTGGCCAATGAGATCCAGAACAGCGCGGTTCCCTACGTAATGATCCAGACAGAGGAGAGGAATGTAAAGGTCCTTTCCAATATGATGGTGGATATAACCAATCATATTGAGTTCCCCAGGGGAGAAAGTCCCAGGAACTACGGCATCACCGAGCTGGTCTACTATCCCGTACTGGCCCGCCTTATGGAGGAGAACGATACCCCGAAGGCTTTGAGGGATGCCATAAAGAAAAATATAAGCGAGCTCATACCCAAGCATATTACAAAGGACGACATCTTTGCTTCCATTAATTACAATATGCACCTTGAGTATAAGATAGGAAACAAAGACGATATAGACCACCTTGGAAACCGTCGTATACGTGCGGTGGGAGAGCTTCTCCAGAACCAGTATCGCATAGGTCTTTCAAGGCTTGAAAGAGTTGTGCGTGAGAGGATGACGACTCAGGATCTGAGTACCATTACGGCGCAGAACCTTATAAATATCAAACCCGTTACTGCAGCAGTCAAGGAGTTCTTCGGTTCTTCGCAGCTTTCGCAGTTTATGGACCAGAACAACCCTCTCGGAGAGCTTACTCATAAGAGAAGGCTTTCGGCCCTGGGTCCCGGAGGACTTTCCAGAGACCGTGCAGGTTTCGAGGTTCGAGACGTTCACTATTCCCATTACGGAAGAATGTGTCCCGTAGAGACCCCCGAAGGTCCCAACATCGGCCTTATCAACTCCCTTGCCTGCTATGCAAGGATAAACGAGTACGGCTTTGTGGAAGCTCCGTACAGAAAGATAGATAAAAGCAACCCCGAGGAGCCCCGTGTTACCGATGAGGTAGTATATATGACGGCGGACGAGGAGGATAACTACCATGTTGCTCAGGCTAACGAGCCGCTGGACGAGGAAGGCCACTTTAAGAGGAACATGGTTTCCGGTCGTTTCAAGGATGAGACCCAGCAGTACGAAAAGAGCGCCTTCGATTACATGGACGTTTCCCCTAAGATGGTATTTTCAGTGGCTACGGCGCTTGTTCCCTTCCTTCAGAACGACGACCCGACACGTGCTCTTATGGGTTCCAACATGCAGCGTCAGGCAGTTCCGCTCCTTGTAACCCAGGCACCGGCGGTAGGAACCGGAATGGAGAGGAAGGCTGCGGTTGACTCGGGAGTATGCGTAGTTGCCAAAAAGGCAGGCACCGTTTTAAAGACGGAAGCAGACAAAGTAATAATAGATAACGACGACGGAACGCAGGAGGAGTACCATATTTCCAAGTTCATGCGTTCCAACCAGTCCAACTGCTATAATCAGAGACCCATCGTAGACAAGGGCGAGCATGTGGAGGAGGGCCAGGTTATCGCCGACGGACCTTCCACCTCCGGCGGAGAGCTGGCGCTCGGCAAGAACCCCCTTATCGGTTTCATGTCCTGGGAGGGATATAACTACGAGGATGCGGTTCTTCTTAGCGAGAGACTGGTTCGTGACGATGAGTATACCTCGGTGCATATTGAGGAATACGAGGCGGAAGCCAGAGAGACCAAGCTTGGACCCGAGGAGATCACGAGGGATGTGCCCGGCGTGGGCGATGAAGCGCTTAAGGATCTGGACGACAGAGGAATTATCCGTATCGGTGCCGAGGTTAGAGCAGGGGACATACTCGTAGGAAAGGTTACCCCCAAGGGCGAAACGGAGCTTACCGCAGAGGAAAGGCTTTTAAGGGCCATCTTCGGTGAGAAGGCAAGGGAGGTAAGGGATACCTCGCTTAAGGTTCCTCACGGAGAATACGGAATAGTCGTGGATGCCAAGGTATTTACCAGGGAAAACGGCGATGAGCTTTCACCCGGAGTAAATCAGGCCGTTCGTATATATATCGCACAGAAGAGAAAGATTTCCGTCGGAGACAAGATGGCAGGACGTCACGGAAACAAGGGTGTTGTATCCCGCGTGCTGCCGATAGAGGATATGCCCTATCTTCCCAACGGAAGGCCGCTGGATATAGTATTAAATCCCCTGGGCGTGCCTTCACGAATGAATATCGGGCAGGTACTTGAGACCCATCTTTCGCTTGCGGCGGAGGCGCTGGGCTTCAATATCTCCACTCCGGTTTTCGACGGAGCAAACGAAATAGACATTCAGGACATGCTGGAGCTTGCGAATGACTATGTCAATACCGAGTGGGAAGAGTTCTACGAAAAATATAAGGACATCCTTATCCCCGAGGTAATGCAGTACTTAAGCGATAACAGGGATCACAGAGAGCTCTGGAAGGGAGTTCCCATAAGCAGGGACGGAAAGGTCCGTTTAAGAGACGGACGTACCGGAGAATACTTCGACTCCCCGGTTACGATAGGGCATATGCACTATCTCAAGCTGCACCACCTTGTGGACGATAAGATACACGCCCGTTCTACAGGCCCTTATTCACTGGTTACGCAGCAGCCCCTCGGCGGAAAAGCCCAGTTTGGCGGACAGCGTTTCGGAGAGATGGAAGTCTGGGCCCTCGAGGCATACGGAGCAGCTTATACTCTTCAGGAAATACTTACGGTTAAGTCCGATGACGTAGTAGGACGTGTAAAGACATATGAGGCAATAATAAAGGGAGAGAATATCCCCGAACCCGGCGTTCCGGAATCCTTCAAGGTACTTCTTAAGGAGCTTCAGTCTCTGGGACTGGACGTCAGCGTTTTAAGAGACGACGGAAGCGAAGTGGAAATAGCCGAGAACATAGATTACGGCGATACCGATATGCGGGCTATAATGAATGACTCCCGTGATTTCAGGAATAATGAAAATTATGACGGGTATCAGATTCAGGAGTTCAATAAGGACAGGGAGCTGGAGACAGTGGAAAGCTCCGACCAGCAATCCCAGGAGAGCGAGGAGACCGCGGTAGAATCTTTCGATGAATAAGCCGTGAGCATATAAGCTTTGCTGAACGTAACTGTTCAGAACCCCTTGGGTTCCGAACAGTTAC
>CAMNBW010000247.1 GCA_946533525.1 uncultured Lachnospiraceae bacterium | reverse complement strand
CTAACCGCAAGGGCTAACTCATACTTGTTCATCTTTTAACCTCCCTTTGGTCTTATTGGCTCATACTTTTCGTATGGGCAAGGATACATCACGAGTTAACATTCTAACATGTGTTTTTTATTAAAGCAAGGTGTTTTTACCCGTGTACATATGTTGTTATTTAAGTTTGCTCAAACCACTAAATATTGATGCTGCCCAGCACCTCTCCTATGCTGTCCTCTATAACGAGGTCCGCGCTGCGGTCCCTGGAAGTGGACGACTTGTTTATCACCACAAGGTTATCTCCGTTGAAATAATCTATAAGTCCCGCTGCCGGATATACCACCAGCGAGGTTCCCCCTATGATAAGAGTATCCGCCGAGCGTATGGCCTGGACAGCACCCTCGATGGTATCCTGGTCGAGACCCTCTTCATAGAGCACGACCTCAGGCTTTATCGTTCCGCCGCAGCCCGGCTCATCGCATCTCGGTACTCCGTCGTCCTTATGGGCTATCATATAGTCCAGATCAAAGAACTTGCCGCAGCGTGTGCAGCGGTTCTTCAGGATGGTCCCGTGAAGCTCAAATACCGTTTTGCTCCCGGCTTTCTGGTGCAGGCCGTCTATATTCTGGGTAACGACAGCTATTAGCTTATTTTTCTGCTCCAGCTCGGCCAGCTTGTAATGCGCCTTATTCGGTTCCACGTCCGAGCCGGCAAGTACGATCTTGTCAAAATAGAATCTGTAGAATTCCTCTGTATTGGTTACAAAAAAGGTATGGCTTAAGATCTCCTCGGGGGGATAATCGTATTTTTGATTGTAGAGTCCGTCCACCGATCTGAAATCAGGTATGCCGCTCTCCGTAGAGACTCCGGCTCCGCCAAAGAAAACTATCCTGTTTGATCTGTCTATTATCTTTTGTAATTTTTCCAGCTTTTCCTTATCCATTTTACTCCATGACCCCTATCTGCATGCTTCCCTTAAGTACTTTTTTGTTGTCCTGATTTTTTACCGCAACCTTTATTTTGATCACCTTGAAGGTATCATTTTTCTCGGTCACCTCGCCCTGTATGTCGAGAGTATCCCCCACATATACAGGCTGTGAAAATTTTAGCTCCACGCCCTGAATAAGGCTCTTTTCCCCCGGAAGGTACACCCCCGCCAGCGTGGAAAGGTAGGACGCTGTGAGCATTCCGTAGCCCACCTTGCCTTTATACCCCTTCTTTACCGCAAAGTCTTCATCGTTGTGCAGAGGATTTACATCGCCGGTTATGGCCTTAAATCCGGTCAGAGCCTCCTCGGTTACCGTGACCGAAAAGCCTTCCTTCTGACCGACCTCAATTTCATCATAGCTGTAAGAATTCATTTTTCTTTAAGCTTCCTCTCTATCAGATCCGCCATCTCACCGACATTGGCAAGCTCGCCTACCTCTTTTAGATTAAATTTCAGGTCGAAGTCCTTTTCCATAGCCATGATAAGGTTTATATGCTCAAGAGAGTCCCAGTCCTCTATATCCTCTGCGTTTGTGGAATCCACTATGACAAGCGTATCGTCGTCAAACACGTCCCTGAATATGACGTTGATCCTCTCCATTATTTCCTGTCTGTCCATATGTATTTCATTACCCCTCGTTTTTATTTCTCATACAGGAATTTCTCGGGAAGAGTTACATGGAAATCCTTCGCAAGCTCCCTGAAATCCTGGGGCTGAATTGACTGCAGGCGCGTCGGAGATACCGAAAGTATCTTTATAAGGATCTCCGCCGACTTTTCAACCGTATGCATCAGGCCGAAGGTCTCGTCAAAGTCCACGCCCGAGCAGAACATCCCGTGATGGGCCCAGATGGCTACGTTATACTGTTCCATGAGCCTGGAGGTTGCGACCGCAATATCCCTTCCTCCGGGAACCATCCACCCTACGACTCCGACTCCTTCGGGGAACACTACCGGGCACTCGGTGGCACACTCCCAAAGCTCCCGGGTGAATACCTCATCCTTTAGCGGGAGCAGGAAGGTAAGGGCTATGGTATTGGTGGTATGGGCGTGGTATATTACCCTGTGCTTATTGTCCGTAACCCTCTTTTTTACCTCGTGGTTCATAAGGTGAGTATCGAGCTCCGAGGTGGGAACTCCGCCCTCGACCAGGCCCCAGCGTATACGATAGTTTTCGCCCTTGCTGTCTACCTCGATTATCGCTATGCAGGCCTCCGGGTCCACGATGATATTTCTGAAATACTTGCCCGAGCCGGTTACAAGAAAATATTCTCCCGCCAATCCGGGGACGGAGGTGCCGATTGGCTTCCAGTCCTCCCTGTCGGAAAGACGCGAGCTGATGCCGTCTACCTCATGGGGTGTAAGCCGGTAGCTTAAGTTTCCGCCGTTCCTTTCATGCCACCCCTGCTGAAACCCGTCGTCAGCCATCTTTATAAAGCCTCTTACAAATTTTGTGTCCAGTACTCTCATGATGATTCCTCCTGTTTTATTGTCCTTTATATGTGCAGATCTTTCTGCTTTTATTTTCGGTTACATCCTTCTTTATAATATCATAGGTCGGTCCCATCTCTATGGTCTTCATCGGGATCTCATTGACCGTATATCTTCTTGCCGCGCCTATGGCGGTGAATTCTTCCTCAAAGGGATAGATCGTCACAAAAACATCCATGTCCAGATCCCGCACGTTCATGGAATATGTCCTTGTGCTCTCGCTGCCGTCGTAATCTATATATCCAGCGGTAAAATCCTTAAGATACCTGTAGGGAACTCCGCACATCTCCTCGACATAGTGGACGAAGGTAAAGGAATGCTGACATTCCACATCTATAAACACATTCTTTGTATTGTTCTCCCGGCAGTAGGTAAAGGGCGAATCCACGCCGAAGGAGCTCTTATTGTCCATATCCGCCAGCTCTTTCGCGTCCTTCCCCCAGACCGCAAAGCTGTATATGGGATGCCGGGTCCTTATAAAATCCTCCCTCTTTAAAGCGGTCTTGCCTATTATCCCCGTCTTGCAGGGGGTCTTCTTCCTGTCGAAGGTCTTTCCCTTGCAAAACTCCCAGTTAAAGGTCGGTATCATCAGGGTCCCTTCCGGTCCGATAACGTCAATGATCCCGTCTATGAGCACGTTGAGGTCGCTCTCGTCCCCGTGCTCTATGCAGGAGTACAGCAGCCTCTTTGCATCCGA
>CAMNBW010000246.1 GCA_946533525.1 uncultured Lachnospiraceae bacterium | reverse complement strand
CGTAGCCCTCGGCCTTCATTTTTTCAACCATATCCGGGATAAATTTATCGGCGTCGGACTCTCCCTTCCAAAGCTCGAAGGAGACATCCAGCCTCTCATAATTCTTTTTAAGGTCAGCCACCGAAAGCTTCATAATATGCTTCCACAGCGCCGTAAATGGGGGTACCCCCCTCTGCAGCTTAAACGTAGCTTCCATTGCGGCAGCTTTATAGGCCTCGTCCTCCTTGGACTTCTTCGACGCCGCGGGGTAAATTTCCTCTAGCTCCTCTAAGGTAAACGGAGGCTCCTCCGGGTACTCCCCGGTGTAGGTTTCGTCAAAATAGCAAAGCTCCGGCTTCCTGATACTCAGCTCATGGATGATAAGACCCATCTGCAGGCCCCAGTCTCCAAGGTGAATATCGCCGGTCACATCGTTTCCGACATAGCGGGCAAGGCGCTTTACGCTCTCCCCGATGACAGCGCTTCGAAGATGCCCTATATGAAGGGGCTTCGCAACGTTCGGTCCGCCGTAATCTATTATTATCTTCTGCGGAGTGTCCACTTTAATGAGTCCCAGCTCGCCCTCCGCCATCTCATCCAGATATGCCCTTAAATATCCGGGAGCCACCTTCATATTGAGGAACCCGGGCTTTACAGCTTCCACCTCGGAAAAGGTATCGGAAGCCTTTAGCTTTGCGACCACCTCTTCGGCAATAACGAGCGGTGCTTTATGGGCCTCTTTTGCAAGAGACATTGCACCGTTACACTGAAATTCGCAAAGGTCCGGCCTGTTGGAAGGATTTACCTTTCCTGCCGATGCAGGATAACCTGCAGCCTCAAAAGCCGCGGACACCTCTTCGGAAAGCAGCTCCAGTAAATATTGCATATATAACCTCCGTAATGTTTCATATAAGACTAGAACGTAAAATCTGTAAATGCGTTCGGAAATCCCTTATTTCCCGGGACACGTTCCTTGCTTCGCATATCCCCGGTCAATTACGATAATCTAAGCCGGCGAATCCTCCTTCGAATACACGCAGCCGCAGTAATTTTGCCTGTACAGGCCGTAGCGCATCGAAAGCTCAATGGAACGCTTAAACCCGTCCTTCTTCTTAAAATCAGAGGGCAGGAAACGCACTCCGTACTCAAAGCCCAGCCTCTCCCCTATCTCGTTTAAGGCCCCCGCATTCTTATGGGGGCTTATGGAGAGGGTGGTCGTAAAATAATCGAAGGAATTTTTTGCAGCGTAGGCGGCAGTGGCGCGAAGACGCAGCTCATAGCATTTAAAGCAGCGTCCGCCTCCCTCCGGCTCAGCCTCCAGTCCCCGCACCGCATTATAAAATTCCTGGGGAGCATAGCGCTCGATGGTAACCTTAACATTCATTTGTGAAGAATCGATGAAACGCTCGAGCTCAGCAGAGCGGCGGATAAATTCTTCCTCCGTGTCCATGTTGGGATTGTAGAAAAACACCGTTATATCAAAATGCGGCGCCAGGTATTCAAGGCAGTAGCTCGAACAGGGGGCGCAGCAGGCATGCAAAAGCAGGCGGGGCTTTTCTCCCGCCGCTTCCAGCTCCGATATTACAGCCTCACATTCCCTGCTGTAATTCCTTTTTTCCTTATCCCTTATCTTAAACTTCATTGATTATGCTTAATTATGCTTTGCCTGGATCGATGCGATGTCCACAAGCTCCAGTTCCTTCTCCGACTCCTCTGCCTCCATGCTGCTCAGCAGAGCCTTCGCCGTATCGAGGGCGGTAATGCAGTTGACGCCCGTCTCTATGGAAGTCCTTCTTATTAAGAAGCCGTCCCTGTTTTTCGTATACCCCTGAGTCGGAGTATCTATGACCAGATCTATCTTGTGCCCCAGGATGAGGTCCATTACCGTAGGGCTCTCCTGGGAGATCTTGTTGACCTTCCTTGCGTGTACGCCGTTATCCTGCAGCACCTTTGCCGTGGAGCGGGTGGCGTAGATCTTGTAGCCCAGGGCTTCGAAACGCCTTCCTATATCTATAATCTCGTATTTATCCGAATCCTTAACGGTTATTATAACCTGCTTGTATTTCGGCAGCCTTATCCCTGCCCCGAGGAAGGCCTTGTACAGGGCATCGTTAAACTCCCTGGCTATTCCGAGGCATTCTCCGGTGGACTTCATTTCGGGACCTAAGCTTATCTCCGCCCCGTAAACCTTTTCAAAGGAAAATACCGGCATCTTTACCGCGTAGTACCCTGCCTCCGGCTGAAGACCGGGCTCATAGCCCATATCCCTTATTGACTTTCCCATTATAACACCTGTTGCCAAATCTACAATAGGAATTCCCGTAACCTTGCTTATATATGGAACGGTTCTGGAGGAGCGGGGATTGACCTCTATGCAGTAGACCTCCTCGCCCATGGCGATAAACTGGATATTGATAAGCCCTACCACCTTTAATGCCCTGGCAAGCTTCTCCGTATAATCGGCGATCGTAGCCTTGACCTTGTCGGAAAGGGTGGGCGCGGGATAGATCGATATGGAATCGCCGGAATGGATACCTGCCCTTTCCACATGCTCCATTATTCCGGGTATCAGAATATCCCTTCCATCGCAGACAGCATCCACCTCGACTTCCTTACCCATCATGTACTTGTCTACCAAAATGGGGTGATCCTGGGCTATCCTGTTGATGATGCCGATAAATTCGCTGATCTCTTCGTCGTTAAAGGCTATCCTCATGCCCTGGCCGCCCAGCACGTAGGAAGGGCGCACGAGAACCGGGTAACCCAACTCATTGGCGGCCTCTATAGCCTCTTTTTCGGTAAATACCGTATGACCCGCGGGTCTCCTTATCCCCGTTTCGGCAAGCACCTCGTCGAAGAGCTCCCTGTCCTCCGCCTTGTCCACATTTTCAGCGGAGGTACCCAAAATCGGAACACCCATCTTCATAAGGGCCTCGGTCAGCTTTATGGCGGTCTGCCCTCCAAACTGCACTACCGCCCCGTCCGGCTTTTCGATATTCACGACATTCTCAACGTCCTCAGGGGTAAGGGGCTCGAAGTAGAGCTTATCGGCGATGTCAAAGTCCGTGGATACGGTTTCGGGGTTGTTGTTTATTATTATGGTCTCATAGCCCGCTGCCGAGAAGGCCCAGGTGGCATGGACCGAGCAGTAGTCAAACTCTATCCCCTGTCCTATCCTTATCGGGCC
>CAMNBW010000245.1 GCA_946533525.1 uncultured Lachnospiraceae bacterium | reverse complement strand
TATCCGTTGTTGGCTATAAGCTCCTCATAGCTGCCGTCCTCAATGATCTTTCCTTTGTCAAGGACGATTATCCTGTCGGCATTTTTAATAGTAGAAAGTCTGTGGGCTATTACCAGTCTCGTACATTTAAGGTTGTCCAGGGCATCTGAAACCTCTCTTTGAGTCATATTGTCCAGCGCACTTGTAGCCTCATCAAACATAAGTATCTTCGGCTTGGGTGCAATGGCCCTGGCTATAAGAAGTCTCTGTCTCTGTCCGCCGGATATTCCTCCGCTGCCCTCACCGATCACAGTCTGCATCCCCATGGGCATCTCCCGGATATCACTCGCTATCCCCGCGGTCTCGGCTGCCGCCCAGGCTTCCTCCATAGTCAGGGACGGAGCGGAAATTACCAGGTTTTCATAGATGCTTCCCATGATGAGCTTTCCGTTTTGCATAACCGAACCGATATTTCGTCTAAGAGACTGCAGGTCCAGCTTTTTTATATCCTTGCCGTCATAATATACCGCACCCTTCTGAGGAGTTTCAAAGCCTAAGAGTATCCTCATCAGAGTAGATTTTCCGCAGCCCGTCTTTCCCGCAATGGCTATATACTGTCCGGGCCTTACCTTAAGGGACAGGTCATCCAAAATAGCCGGTCCGTCGTCGGTATAGCGGAAGGTTACGTTATTGAGCTCGATCCCTCCTGAAAGCTTTTCCACGACCTTTTTATCCCCTGCAACCTCGGGCAGGGCCGAGAATATGGGCTCGACCATTTCCAATATGGGCTTTATCCCGGCAATGTCAAAGGCTATGCCAAAGATTGACCTTATTGCTCCGAAGACCATGGCATAAGCAGCATTGAAGGCCGTATATTCCGCCACGGAAACGCCGCCCTGTATGGCAAAAAAGTAGATTACCACTGTCCCTATAAGGCCTATGGCGGTGCTTAAAACGCCGTTGACCTTTAACAGCATAGGCGGGTCGTATTGCTGCTTCACAGCATTGGTATAGCTTTTGGACCATTTGGCAAAGGCCCTCTTTTCAGCTCCGGAAAGCTTGATCTTTTGAATTCCCGTGATAAGGGCATAGGTAAGACCGCTTTCGGAAGCCATGTGCTCCATATGCTCCTTGCTTATCCTCATCTGAACTATGGTAGTCAATGTGGAAACAAACAGGGTAACGAAGATCACCGTCATAGCCGGTGCCACCAGCATGGGCGCATAGTTGAAAATCTGCATTATATATACCAGCGAAAACAAAGAGGTAAGTCCCGTTGAAAAAACTATACTCGATATGGTGGTGGACAGGGAAGAAATATAATTCATTCTCTGAACGACCTCACCCGAGTTGTAATTCTTAAAAAATTCCGTTGGAAGGGACAGCACTCTCATCATGGAAGCCGCTTCAACGTTAAGCGTCAGTTTACCCTGTATGCGGGTCAACATCAGGTTTTGCAGCACACCCATCATCGTTGAGCTCACCTGTGCGCAGATCATAAAGATAGCAATAGCCACAAGGGAATTGACACTGCCTGAATTTACAAGCTCGTCCGAATAGAGCCAGTACATGAGCCTCGGCATTATCATTCCTATCAGGGTTCCCAGTGCTACCAGCAATACCATAAAGCCCACGTCGGAAACGGATATGCTCTTAAACATGTACACGATTATATCTTTGGCAGTGAGCTTCTTCTGAGGGAAGGGCTGGTAGAAGCAAAGTGCCTCGTCCTCTAAGAGCTCCGCAGTTTTTGCAGTTATGAAAACACGCCTTCCGCCCGCACTGTCATAGAAGGAATAGCCTCCGAAGGCCCCCGGCATCAGAGCCACCGGCGTACCGTTGGATTTTAGCACTCCCAGCATCGGTCCTGCCGCATTCAGATACCACCCCTCGGTAAGATTGACATTTCTTTTCATAAGGCCGAAGGGATGGAGAAGGTGGTCGAGCTCCTCATCCCAGTCGTCAAACTCTCTGTTAAACTCCTTCAAGCGGATGTGGTAGTATTTAAGTACTTCCTCCATCGCGTTTTTCGCCTGCTCGATGGAATCGTTCATCGCCGCCTTCACCTTGGCGCCCATAACGACTCCGGCCATGTCTACAAAGGCTTCCCTGAAGGCTTCCTCGTCACTTATTTTTCTTTGTCTTATCTGTTCGTCAAACCAACCCATATTACTCCGATGTTTAATGCCCTCAGCCGCAAGTGCTTCGGGCTGTGATTAGTATTTATTCTGAGGTTACAAGTTCTGTATAGTAACCGCCCTTTGCATATAATTCTTCATGTTTGCCGCGTTCCACTACCTTGCCGTGATCCAGCACAACGATCTCATCGCTGTCCCGGATGGTGGAAAGTCTGTGTGCGATGACAATACAGGTTATTCCCCTGTCCTTTATAGCCTTTACGACCTCATATTCGGTCTTCGCATCGAGGGCACTGGTGGCCTCATCCAGGATGATTATGGTAGGATCCTGCGCAAGTACCCTGGCGATCTCCATCCTCTGCCTCTGTCCGCCGGAAAAGTTTCTTCCGCCCTCGATAAGCTTATAGTCGTAACCGCCCTCACGCTGCATTATATCCTCGTGGATCTGGGCATCCCTTGCAGCCATTATCATCTCGAAGTCCTCTATGGAGTCGTCCCACATCTTTATATTGTTCCTTATGGTGTCCTCAAAGATGATTATATCCTGGTCCACTACGGCCACAGAGCCCGTAAATACGTTTCTGTCTATCTCCGACCTCTTTTTCCCGTCAAAGAGGATCTCTCCACTCCAGGGCTCATAGAGTCCCGATATGAGCTTGGAGAGCGTAGACTTTCCGCAGCCGGAGCCTCCCACAAAGGCTATCCTGCTGCCGGGCTCCATCTTGAGATTGAAGCCTTCAATAAGGGGATCTGCCAGAGGGGAATAGCCGAAGGTCACATTCTTCATTTCTATATTGCCCTTGAGCTTATCATAGGTGGTGTTTTCATCTTCCTCAGAAAGGGACTTTTCGGTCTTGAAGCTCACGTCGTCGGGATATTTCATGACGTCGTCTATACGCTCCATCTCCGTACGCATCTCCTGAATTGTCTGACCCGCGCTTATAAGGGTATTGGCCGGTGCCAGGAAGGACTGCAGAAAACCGTCAAAGGCCATGACCATACCGAGGGTAAACTGTCCGTTCATGGTCATATACACACCGATAACAAGAAT
>CAMNBW010000244.1 GCA_946533525.1 uncultured Lachnospiraceae bacterium | reverse complement strand
ACAATCGTCAGTCGTCGTACTGGTCGATCTTTATCTCACCTGGCAGAGTATCTATGAGCACCTCACCGTTTCGCGTAAGATAGGTCTCCACCTCAAAAGCCTCCAGTATATCCAGCACCTCCTGATCCTCCGGTTCATCGACGGAGCAGGTGATTATGGCATATTGGGGAGTGACCTTCTTTATAAGCTGGTCCGTAAGCTTTTCCAATTGCCCGTGATGAGGCATCTTTACAATATCACAGGTCAGATCGTAGTCTGATGCAATGATCTCGGGCATCCGTTCATTTTCCACATCACCCATAAAGAGCATTGAGTTGTCTGCATTGGTGACCTTTACCAGCAGGGAGGAATTGTTGCTTTCGTTGTCCTCGCCTCCATAGCTTTCCTGCAGGGGCGGGTATATCTCGTATTTTGTTCCGTCCACTTCGAAGGAGGTATATTCGCGTACCACTATCGGAGTCTTGTTGTTAAGCTCCATGGCGTCCTTTAATTCCTTTACCTGTTTTGTATCCCTGGTTCCGTGAGTAACGTATATTTTTTCTACGTCAGTTCCGTTTATGACTTCATCCGCTCCTCCGATATGATCCTTGTCGAAATGGGACAGGATAAGGGCACTTACATGATGAATATCGTGCTCCTCCAAGAGCTCAAGGATGTCGTCGCCGTCCTTCTTCTTTCCGGTGTCTATCACAACGGCATTGCTTGTGCCGGAAAACATTACGAAGGCATCGCACTTACCTTCATTAAGGCAATATACTGTCAGGTGCTTCTGGTAGTCCTCCTCGGAGTGCTCCACACCGCTGCTGGGCTTTCGGTGGGCATGGGGATTTTTCCAGAGAATGTCCGTGACAAAGCCTAAGGGAGCGTTAGAGGAGGCATCCACCTTGCCTTCGCTTGCAGCGCTGTTTTCAGAGCTTTTTGCGGCCTCCCCAGACGAAGCGTTCTCCGATGTGCTCTCTGCTGCATCGGCGGAAGCAGCGCTGACGCTTTCGGCAGTTCCCTTTTCGGATACGCTGTCAGAACTGAAGCTAACTTTGCTGCCGATATTCTCGGTACAGCCCGAGACCAAAGCGGCAGTGAGACCCAGACATAATACTATTGATAAAATTTTTCTCTTCATTTTAGAAAAACGCCTTTCTGTAATAGCTAATGCTTTTGACTTCCTGAACGCAATTATTGTAAAAACAGCTTTGTCATGTTACCATATAATGCATAAAAATTCACCTGAATCTTCATAAAAAAAGGATAAAATTTTGGAATACAATTTAGACACGGCTAACAAAAAATATGAGAAGCTGAAAAATATCATAAAGGGTTATGGAAGCCTGGCGGTGGCATTTTCGGGAGGGGTGGATTCGACCTTCCTTTTAAAAACCGCCCATGATGTCCTGGGGAACAACTGCGCAGCTATTACAGGCCGTTCCGAGTCCTTTCCCGAGAGGGAATATAAGGAGAGCATGGATTTTTGCTCGTCCGAAGGCATAAGGCAGATATCCTTTGAATCCGGAGAGATAGATACCCCGGGCTATGCCGAAAATCCGGTGAACCGCTGCTATATCTGCAAGCATTCCCTCTTTTCCTCCCTTTTAAAGCTGGCGGAGGAAAACGGGCTTAAATATGTTGCAGAAGGCTCGAATATAGACGATAACGGGGATTTCCGTCCGGGGCTTACCGCCATTGCGGAGCTCGGAATAAAGAGTCCCCTGAGGGAGGCGGGGCTTTACAAGGAGGAGATAAGGCTCCTTTCAAAGGAAATGGGGCTCCCTACCTGGGATAAGCCTTCCTACGCCTGTCTTGCAAGCCGCTTTGTATACGGGGAAAGGATCACGAGAGAAAAGCTCTCCATGGTGGATAAGGCCGAGGAATTGCTGCTAGGCCTGGGCTTTAAGCAGGTCAGGGTAAGAATTCACGGCGAGATCGCAAGGATAGAGGTGGAGCAAAAGGACTTTGAGCGCTTCGGAGATCCCACTCTCAGAGAGAATATATATGATAAGCTGAAGAGCTTCGGCTTCAGCTATGTAACCCTGGACCTTAAGGGCTACAGGACAGGGAGCATGAACGAGCTCTTAAGCGAGGGAGAGAAAGGAAAATATGCAGCTCAGGGACATTCTTGAAAAATATAAAGCAGGTGAGCTTGGGGCAGACGAGGCCGAGGAGAGTATCAGGGCTTTAAACGTGGCGGATATGGGTTATGCCATGCTCGATACGGACAGGAGGAACCGCACGGGCTTTGCCGAGGTAGTCTACTGCGAGGGCAAGGAGACGGAATTCCTCTTAGGCATATTTAAAAGGCTTTTAAAGGAGCAGGGAGAGGTCATGGGTACCCGTGCCTGCCCCGAACAGTTCGAAGCTCTTAAAGCCGATATAGAGGGGCTTAAGTACGATCCGGTATCGAGGATAGTCCGCAGGGACGCGAAGAATAAGGAACTTAAGGGCAATGTTGCCGTTGTGACCGCCGGGACCGCCGATATTTTTGTGGCGGAGGAGGCGGCCCAGACCGCGGAATTTTTCGGCTCCAAAGTGTTTCGCTACTACGACCTGGGGGTCAGCGGGATACACCGGATATTGTCGAAGCAAAAGGACATAGCCTCTGCCAATTGCGTGATCGTGGTGGCGGGAATGGAGGGAGCGCTGGCCAGCGTCCTCGGAGGCCTTGTAAGAAATCCCATTATCGCGGTTCCCACCTCTGTGGGATACGGTGCCAACTTAGGCGGAGTTTCCGCCATGCTTACGATGATAAATTCCTGTGCCAACGGCATAGCCGTGGTAAATATCGACGGGGGATATAGGGCGGGTTATATAGCCACTCAAATAAACAGACTGGCCTCCTGCTCGTCTTTTGCTCCGAATAGCACCGCTTAACGATTAGTCACATAGGCCCGCTATGCTCCTGAGCGTTAAACAGCACTCTCGAAGCAAAATACTTCGCAGGATAGATTTTTATATAAGGAGAAAATATGAGTAAAGCGATTTATTTTGAATGCAGCTCCGGGATAAGCGGAGATATGACTGTTGCGGCCCTGCTGGACCTGGGCGCGGATGCGGATAAGCTCAATGAGGTGTTAAAGACCGTTCCGGTGACCGGCTTTAAGACGGAGATAAGCCGGGTGAAAAAATCCGGGATAGACTGCTGCGATTTCAACGTCATCCTGGATGCCGAACATGAAAACCA
>CAMNBW010000243.1 GCA_946533525.1 uncultured Lachnospiraceae bacterium | reverse complement strand
GAAGGTTCCCGGAAGCCCCCTTTAACCTTGACAAACCTATGACCATAGAATAAAATTATTTCCAATATTGAGTTCTTTTACAGTAAAAAACGGTAGCTGACGACAGGAGCTTTCAGGGTATGCAAAAAAACAGATGGGCGTTTAGTCAGTTTGTGATGGTGGGACAGTTGGGACTTTCGCTTCTTATGCCCCTGCTGATCTGTTTATTTTTGTGCTACCTCCTGATGACCAGGTTTTCGATTGGGGGATGGATATTCATACCGGGCTTTTTCTTTGGACTGGGAGGATCGGCCATGACCGGCTGGAAGGTATATCTGTCGGTTACGAAGAAGCAGAAAAAGAACCAAAAGAAGAAGAATCCAAACGAGGTTTCGTTTAATATACACTACTGAGCGGAGTAGCTATGAGCTATAAGTCAGATATTACTGGGGATAAAAATCCCATTTAATAGAGAAGGAAGCATGATGAAGCTGCAGGATGCCGTAAAGAAGGAAACTACGCTCATGGCAACGGGCTGTGCGGTATGCTGCGTGGTTACGGTTATAGCCTTTGGGGTGCTGCATATTTTCCTCCCGGAGAATGTGCCTTTCGATTACAGGGTAATTCTGGGGGCGGTGCTGGGTTCCGCAGTTGCAGTAGGAAATTTTTTCTGGATGGCGGTGAGCGTACAGAAGGTCTCCGGCTGTGAGGACGACGACAGGGCAAAAGCGCTGTGGAGGACAAGCTTCCGTTATCGCACGCTTATACAGTTGGCATGGGGATTACTGGCTATACTTCTGCCGTTTATAAATACGGTGGCGGGAATAGTTCCATTGTTTTTCCCCAGCATAGTGATAAAAGTTCGCGGTCTTTTTCCGCAAAAAGAGGGGAGTAAAACGGGTATATGAATCTTGAAGTAAACGGCGCCAGAATATTTGCCCGTATACATACCGGCATACCGGTTCTTGGCGATTTTCTGATCTCCGAAACTCTTGTGGTCAGTTGGATCGTGATGCTGATAATTACAGGTCTTTGTATTTTCCTTACGAGAAATCTTAAAGTAGAGAAAATTTCCAAACGCCAGGCCATCGCTGAAATGCTGGTGGAGGCGGCCAACAATCTGGTTCGAAACAATACCGGCGGCAACAGGTTTGATAAGCTTATCCCCTTTGTGGCAGCTCTCTTTACTACAAGTATCGTTTCCAATCTCATAAGCCTTGTGGGATTTCGCAGTCCTACGGCCGATCTTTCCACAGAGGCCGCCTGGGCAGTAGTAGTCTTTATAATGATAACGGCTACGAAGATCAAGGCATCCGGTGTCGGGGGCTATCTTAAGGGCTTCACAACTCCTATCCCCGTAATGACACCCTTTAACATCCTTTCCGAACTGGCAACGCCCGTAAGTATGGCCTGCCGTCATTTCGGAAATATCCTTTCAGGCATAGTTATTAACGGACTTATATATGAAAGCCTTGCGCTTGCTTCTGCGGCACTGTTCGGAATGTTCAGCAGTTTCCTGGCGAAGATACCGATACTGGACGTGGGTATTCCCGCTGTCCTGTCCTTCTACTTCGACTGGTTTACCGGCGTGATGCAGGCGTTCATATTTACGATGCTGACTATTATGTACATCGCAAACGCGGCTGAGGAATAAGCCCTTAAGCCGGCAAAATCAGACACTTTCAGGTAAAAACGGGGAAACCCATTTCGATAAAAAACGACATTTTTTAAGGAGGAAGTAAAAATGGAAATGTTAGCTAGAGGTATCGCGCTTGCAGGATGCGCGATCGGAGCGGGTGCAGCATTGATCGCCGGTATCGGACCTGGTATCGGAGAAGGAAACGCGGTTGCGAAGGCTCTTGAGGCGATCGGACGTCAGCCCGAGTGCAAGGGCGATGTAACGAGCACAATGCTTCTCGGTTGTGCTATTGCCGAGACAACAGGTATTTACGGCTTTGTTACAGGTCTGCTTCTGCTTTTCGTAGCTCCCGGCATGTTCATGAATTATCTTGGATAATTAAGGCATCAGAAATAGAAGAAAGTTGGGATAATTATGGAAACACAATCATTAGTGACAATTATTCCGTGGACTTTTATTGCGCAGATACTCAATCTGTTCATTCAGTTGTACCTGATCAAGAGATTCCTGTTTAAACCCATCAATGAGGTTTTGGAAAAGCGCAGACAGCTTGCCGACAAGGAGATCCGCGAGGCAAGGACCGCGCAGGAAGAAGCTGACAGTCTGAAGCAGCAGTACGAGAACAATCTGAGCAACGCCCATGCAGAGGCTGCACAGATCGTATCCGAAGCGCAGAAAGAGGCGGAAACAAAAGCCGAAGAAATGATCAGGCAGGCGGAGACCGCCGCGACCAATATCAAGGCGAAAGCGGAAGCCGATATCGCACAGGAAAGAAAGAAGGCCATAAACGAGGCCAAGGACGAGATCGGCGGACTTGCTATGGATATTGCAAGCAAGGTTGTTGAGAAGGAGATCCGCGAGGAAGATCACCGCAAGCTTATCGACGAATTCATAAATAAAGTCGGAGAGGCATCATGACCAGGGCGGGAGAGCTTTACGGACAGAGCCTCTATGATCTGGCTGTGTCTGAAAGCATTTCAGATGAGATATTGGAAGAGATGGAGACCGTGAAGGGTATCTTTGCGGAAAATCCTGACTATGTAACCCTGTTAAGCGAACCGTCCGTTCCGAAGAAGGAGCGTCTCAAGCTTTTGGACGAGGCTTTCGGCGGATCCATGCAGGTATATCTGCTGAATTTTATCAAGCTTTTGGTCGAGAAGGGCTTGCTTAGAAGCTTTTCGGCCTGCTTTAAAAGGTATCGCGCGAGCTATAACGCGGATCACGGCATCGAGGATGCTGTGGTGACCAGCGCGGTTCCCTTAAAGGGCGACAGCTTTGAGAAGCTAAAGAAGAAGCTGGAAGGCATGACGGGCAAGAAGATAATCCTTCGGCAGAAGGTAGACCCGGGTGTTCTCGGCGGAATGAAGATCGAGCTGGAGGACAGGCTTTACGACGGCACCGTTAAGGGAAGGCTTAGGGAGCTGGAAAGAAGGCTTGATGAAACAGTATTGTAATAAAAGATAAGAGCAACAGTAAAAAAGCTGTTGGAGGGTAAAATGGAGTTAAAACCAGAGAAAATATCTGAGGTTATTCGAAGCCAGATAAAAAATTATCAGAA
>CAMNBW010000242.1 GCA_946533525.1 uncultured Lachnospiraceae bacterium | reverse complement strand
CCGGCACAAACCATCAAAACAATAAAAATCCAAAACGCTTTTGTTTTGAAGAGTTCAAGCATTGTCATACTCTTGCCATCTTCAACCAGCGGTTCTATTGGACAGGTTGCGAAATTGTAGATGTTATAAAATGGTATGACTGACCATATCAGTGCCATTATTCTCCAATGTTCTATGCCAAAGACAGTAAAGAAAATCGTAGAGCAAAGTACAACTCCAACCCACCCCCAGCAGTAAAAGGAATGCAAAAGGCTCATCATAGAATCCTTGTTCTCAAAAGGACATGCCTCAATGATCGGACTGCCCAGTACCTCCGTCAAACCGCTCCCTATTGCATAAATAATGACACATGCAAGTATTCCATGAAATGGTACAGGTAATAAATCGGGGAGGAATGCCAGTCCCGCAAGCCCTAAGCCAGAGGTTATTTCTGCCGCGATAATACATACTCTGTATCCCAATTTATCTACTATTCCGGTACACAGGAAATCAACTATCAGCTGAGTAACAAAGAAACATGACGATATAAGAGCAAGCATGCCAAAAGATATATCATAAGCATTGTGGAATGTTATAAAGAGCAGGGGGACAAAATTGGCGCATATAGCCTGGGTTACAAATCCAAGATAGCATGCAAGCTGCGTCTTTCTATAGTTCTTCTTTATTTCCATGACTTCCTCCTCAAAAAGAACAGGATTATCGGTATCCTGACTGTTGATAAAAAACGTTGGGACTATTTACATTGTCAGGATTTTCCCGTCAACCCTGCAGCCGTTTTAAGCAAAAAGCACCTTTATCAATTAATCCATTGAAAAGGTGCCTTCCATAGCCTTTATTTTTCATACTGATTTACAACACGTCGAACCTCTTGTTATCTCTGCGTCCCTGTTTTCCGTTATATACTCAAACCAACTCAAAAAATTCTATGAAGCCTGTGGTTTCCAGGATCTCCCTGACCTCGGGGTTTACGCCCTTAAGCATCAGCCCGGAATCCGGAAGGGCTTTCTTTATGATCATCATTACCCGAAGCCCCGCCGACGAGATATACTGCAAATCCGTACAATCTATGGTGACCTTAGATACGCCGCTCTCCTTGCCTTCCGCTTCCCATGCCTTCAGAAATTCGGGCGCGGTAAGGGTATCGACCCGGCCGGAAAGCCTGATATTAAGCTCGCTCTCATTTCTCTTTGCAGCTACCGCGAATTCTTTATTTTCATGGGAGACCGCACTCTGCGCCGCAGAAAGAAGGCCGGCATCGTATGTAAGCTTCCATACATTGATCTTTTTCATGGCCTCCTTCATTTTTGCAACCGCTTCCTCCGGCAGCATATGATACACGGAAAGCTCAAGGTCCTCACGGAAATACGGCACCTTTTCCACGCGCAGCCCGAAAGCGTTAGCGCCCTTTTCAAGCGCCTCATAATCTACCCCGCCATGGAGGTTCGTGCTGTCTGACTGATGCACATCCTTAAGTGCCGCCGCAGTGGAGAGGATGTCCACGTCAGACTGTGCCGAGAAGCTTTTCGCTGCGTAATCCATGACCTCCCGGGCTCTTTCCCCTGCAATGCTTGTGATCACCGCCATGTAATACGCGAGGGTCTCCGGATCTGTAAGGAGCCAGCAGCCTCCCTTTTCCGAAAGCAGCTTTGCGATATTTTCCATCAGAAGGGCGACCTCACTCTTGTTCAGATAAACCGTAAGCCCTTCCGTCGCTATGCAGATCTCACCATCCGCGGATTTTACCGCATTGCGCATGGAAGCAAGGTCGGTCACATCCACCTCGGCAAAGCTTATTTTTTCAAGCTCCTCCGGCTTCGCCATCGCCTCTATAACCGGTTTTATATCAGAAATGACCGCCGGAAGATCTCCGCCGATATATTTGCGTCCCGCATCTGCCATATCCAGCGCGCGATGCGTGTATCCGCAGGGCAGGTCAAACACATACGGCATTCCGGCTTCCTCTATCATACGGTCAATCGCTTCATGGCGCATATCGTGGATAGCGACAAAGCAGAGCTTCGTGAGGTCATCCGGCCCGTCATCACTCTTCGGCGCATTCGAAAATCCAAGGCGCATATATACCTCGCCCGCCCTTTTTAAGCCCGATGCAGCCTTAAGGGCCAGCGTTGTTACCGCAGTGTTCCCCACGGGATTTACTCTGTTTTGCAGTTCCTTTTCTTTATTCATTTTAAACCTCCCTTAGCCTATGGATGGCGAGCCATATCACTTTCTCATATATATCGAAAAAGATGTTTATAAATAATTCACCCATATTTTACAAAATTATTTAACCAACCTACAAGGATTTTTTTATATTGGTAAAAATATTGGTAAAAAGTTGGTAAATATACTCATTGACTGATATGATAATAGCGATGCAGACTTCCCAAGAGGTAATCAGATATGAACGATCGTCAAAACAAGAATAATAAGCTATCACTGCCGCAAATTCCGACTCCGAATTCATCTGTTAATTCCCAAAAGGCGGAAAAGATCGCAAAGGCAACCGATCTGAATCCCGAAGCAGTAGTATCTGCTCTCAGAAAATGGCTTACAGAAGACAAAAAATAATATAGGTGTACCGGTCAGGAAAAGCAGACACGAAAATTACACACTCGCATCTACAAAGCTTCCAACCTCCACGTCTGCAGCCTCAATTTCAGGTACACAGTCTATAACACAGGAAAACGACTCTGCCTTGTTAAAGGACTGACCTGTATTTCCGGAGGAATTCTGACTTTTTTCCTGTTCAAGCCTGTCAAAAAGAGCTTTCAGATATTTAAGATCTGCTCTCGTCAGCTGCTTTTCTTCGTCCTGGCGGTGTTTCCGTTTTAATTCTTCTATCTCTTCATCTGTCATATCACCATCTGCGCAGGAAATCATATCCTGAAGCTCGGACATCATATCCTCTGCCAATTCTTTTTCAAGTTCCTCAATCTCCTCCATCATCTGCTTCATCACCTCTTCGGAAATTCCTGCATTTTCCTCAAGGCTCTTTTGAAGCTCGTCCCTGCCATAAACCTCTCCTTCTTCACCCGGCGCATTTACCGGCTGGCTCCCGTTTTCAGCAGCTTCCTCTTCTTCCAGATGCCGCACCTTACGTTTGGCAATCCTCTCCATAGCCGCCGCATGAATTATGGCCGCTGCCACCTCGCTATCCCCGTATTCCCCGCTTCG
>CAMNBW010000241.1 GCA_946533525.1 uncultured Lachnospiraceae bacterium | reverse complement strand
CTTACTTAAAAGGGGGTACCATATGAAAAGAATTTTTGCCAGAATATCAGCTGTCGGAGCACTGTCGCTTCTGTTCATCATGCTTTTTGCGGTGACGGTCTTTGCCGACACGGTCAGCGTAACTTATGTAACGCCCAATAAGGTCGAGACACTGTTTTGTCCCAGGGGAGCGGACATGTCGTATCTCGGACCCACGGACGTAAATATCGAAGGCTTTGCTTTCTGCGGTTGGGATGTGCCTCTTGCCAGGGTGATGAACGACACGGTGGCCTTCGGCGTCTATATTCCCATAGGGAGCGAGAGCCAGATGGTGGACGCTTCTTACTTTTATCACAATCTTCCCACCGGAGTTTTAAGCTATTCCACCGCCAATAAGGACACAATTCCCGAGGCTACGGCAAATTCCAAGTTTATGCCTACGGTGATGACCCAGCCCGGAACACTGACGGCTCAGGAGTCCATCAACTTAAATCCCATAGGAGATCCCGGAAGGACCTGTGTTGTAAAATGGTATAACGGAAATACGGGAGAGCTCTGGAAGACGGACATCGTGCCTTACGGTTCCACTTTGCCCCAGCCGGAAAATCCCTGCATAGACGGTCTTGAGTTCGTAGGCTGGGACGGTTCCTGGTCCAACATCACCACCGACCGCGACATTAAAGCCTGCTTTTATAAAGAGTATCACGTTGTGCTTAAATGCTACGTAGACGGCGCGATCATGGGCGACAAGCATGTGCGCCAGGGGGACTCCCTTGAGGCTGCGGTTCGGGGAATGTCGCTTTACGATCACAGGGACCATCTGAACAAGATTAAGGAATGGGACGTTTATTTCCAGGATGATTGCACAGCCGTTGTCATTCCCGACCCCAACGATGCGGAAGAGGACTATGACGGAGACGACGACGATAAGGATATTGACGGGGATAATGACGGAATGTATTTTAAATATCTGAACGATCCGCCCCAGACATATTCTAAAATCAATCCATAATCTGGTGGATTGTGTATTTGACACTACAAAATATTGAAGTATAATAGGGGTATAGTGGATTTAATGTGGTTCACTATACCCTTATTCTGTTAGTACGAGGATGATGACTATGGAGCTTTCTCTGGCTGAATTGATCGATATCGATATATTGCAGGAGATACAGAACAGCTTTTCGAGCCTTTTCGGAGTTGCGGCCATTACAACGGACAAGGACGGCGTTCCGGTGACAAAGGGCAGTAATTTTTCTGATTTCTGCTACGAGCATGTGAGAAATACTGTGCTGGGGAAAAAGCGCTGTGAGGAATGCGCTATGAAGGGGGCGCTGATGGCCCGGGAAGCAGGGGAATCCGTAGTATATACCTGTCATGCCGGAATGCTGGACTTTACTGCCCCCATAATGCTTGATGACAAGGTCATAGGAGCCTTTGTCGGGGGCCAGGTCAGAACAGCCCAGACAGATGAGGGACAGATTCGGGATACCGCGAAGGAGCTGGGAATAGATTCGGATGAGCTGGTGGAAGCCTATAAAAATACGGCCACAGTGGACTCTGAGACGGTGTCAAAGGCTGCTGAGTTCATGTCACGTATTGCCGGGTTCATATCCAGGTCCGCCAACCAGAACTATATGCGTATGGAGGAGAGCCGCAAAAAGAAATCTGCCCTCTTTCAGTCGGACTATTTCAAGCGGATAAACGAGTATATGAAGCAGCAGTTCGCACATATACTTGAGGAGGCGGAGAGCTTTGACAGCCATGGGGATGTGGATGCGGTCACGGAGGTGCTGGACAAGGTCATAAAAAAGAGCAGCGACGTACTGTCGGTGGTGGATCATATGGTGGAATATATGAGCCTCACTGGCGGAGATATGAACCTCCACGAGGCCAGCTACAATATACGTGAGGTGCTGCGGCCCATGCAGGATATGGCATACGGGATGCAGGGCTATGACCTGACCTTTGATCTGATGATAGATGACTCTGTGCCCGACTGTCTCTTCGGGGATTCCATGAGGATATCCTATATCATTTCACGGCTTATGGACAACCGCTTTATGCACACGCCTTCCGGCTGGATAGTGCTTAAGATAAGCACGGAGAGCTTCTCCTATTCCACCATGCTTGTGGCGGAGCTTTCAGATACGGGCGACAGGCTGAACGAAGAGAGGACCGGTCTTATTTCACACTATTCACAGACAGGTGACGTCTTTACAATGAATTCCAATGATGATGAAAACTCCGGGGTTGAGGTGATAGGTCTGCTCTTATATCAGGTTTCAGGCAATATCAGCTTTGATGTTTCAGATCCGGGGACAAATAGAATAAGGGTCGAGATACCGCAGCTTACGGTGACGGAGGGAGACTGATGGCAGATAACGATAACCTCGATGTATTGGGGCTTTTTCCTGAAGCGATAAAGAATGAAGAATTCCAGGTCTTCTACCAGCCGAAGATATCCCTGAAAAATTACCGTTTGGAAGGGGCGGAGGCGCTTTGCCGCTGGAAGCACGGAGGGGAAATGATAGCACCCTTCAGGTTCATTCCGGCTCTGGAAGCCGGACAGGAGATCTGTACCTTGGATTTTTATATGCTCGAGCATGTGTGTCAGGACATCAAGAGATGGCTCGATGAAGGAAAGCGGGTGGTCAGGGTTTCGGTCAACCTTTCCAGGAGACATTTCGGCAATGAAAATCTGCTGAAGGATATTATAGGTATCATAAACAAATATGATTTTCCTAAAAAATATATTGAGATCGAGCTCACCGAGACCTCTACGGATGTGGATTTCAAGGAGCTTAAGGAAGTGGTGACGGGGCTCGTTGACGCGGGGATAAGGACCTCGATAGACGATTTCGGAATGGGCTATTCATCGCTAAATCTCCTGAGGGAGCTGCCCTGGGACACCTTAAAGATCGATAGGAGCCTGCTGCCGGTGACAAAGGATGAAAATTCCAAGATAGCCGTCATAATGGAGCACGTTATAGCCATGGCTCATACCCTTGGGATAGAGTGCATAGCCGAGGGCGTCGAGACGATAGACCAGATCAATATTTTAAAGACCAAAAGCTGTTTTCTGGCCCAGGGCTTTTATTTTGACAGGCCGCTGGAGAAGCAGGAATTTGAGAGGCGGATGATAGCAGCCGTCAGGTAATTGCAGAGGAGAGATAAAAGGAGTGATATTTTGAACGAGATTTA
>CAMNBW010000240.1 GCA_946533525.1 uncultured Lachnospiraceae bacterium | reverse complement strand
GGAGATATTTGAAAAACTGAATGACCTCGCACCCTTTGAGGATGCGGCGGATTGGGACAATTCCGGCCTCATCGTCGGCAGGATGGACAGCGACATAAACAAGGTAATGCTCTCAGTTGACGCCAGGGGTGATGTCATAGAGGCAGCCGTCAGAGAGGGTGTCCGGCTCATAGTCACCCACCATCCCCTGATCTTCGGCTCCTTAAAGAAGGTGAACGACGAGGATTTTGTGGGACGTAGGATCCTTACCCTCGCAGAGAACCATATTGCATACATCGCCATGCACACCAATTTCGACAGGCACGTTATGAATATCGAGGCTGCGAAGATGCTGGGGCTTGAAAATCCTGAGACCTTTGCCGAGGTAAAGGAAACGGGGCGGGGAGAGCTGGGCTTCGGCTATGTCGGAGAGCTGCCCGGACAGATGAGCCTTGAAGAGTGTGCAGAGAAGGTAAAAGAGGTCTTTAAGCTTGAGAAGGTGGATTTCTTCGGAGACCGGCAGGCGCAGATTTCCCGCGCGGCCATAGTGTCGGGCTCAGGAGCCGAATTTGTGGATGAGGCAAAGCAAAAGGGGGCGCAGCTCCTTATAACCGGGGATGTTAAATACCATAACGGCCTCGATGCCGTGGAAAAGGGTATATGCGTGATAAACGCGGGGCATTACGGGGTCGAAAAGCTTTTTATTCCCTATATGAAAAAATTTTTTGAAAGGAGTCTGTCGGGGGTGGAGACCGTAGATTGCGGGGAAGGGACGCCCTTCGGAGCGTTATGAGTATGGAAGAGAAGTATACGGTAACAATTGGCGGAAAGCAGTACAGCTACGTAAAGGGTACGACCTTCGAAGAGATAGCGGCTGATTTCCAGCATGATTACAAGGACAAAATAGTGCTGGCCCTGGTGGGAAAGAAGCTGACCGAGCTTTTTAAGAAGGTCAAGCGGGACTGCACCGTGGAATTTGAGACCCTTTCCGGAGTATCCGGCCACAAGACCTATAAGAGGAGCGCCTGTCTGCTGCTGGTCAAGGCCTTTTATGATGTGCTGGGGCTGGATTCCCCATACAGGCTCAGGATAGAATTTTCGATAGGCCAGGGGTATTACTGCACGATAAGCGAAGGCTTTGAGGTGACCGACGAGTTTGTGAGCCGCCTTAATTCCGCTATGCGCCGGATGGTGGAGGAGGATATGGCTATCGCAAAGATACGCTACCATATTGACGAGGCCTTTAAGATCTTTGAAGAAAACCATATGCCGGATAAGAGGCAGCTTTTCAAATACCGCAGAAGCTCCTACATAAATATGTATTCCATAGGAGATTTTAAGGACTACTACTACGGCTATATGGTGCCGAGCACGGGCTATATAAAGCACTTTGAGGTGTATAAATATAAAAGCGGCCTGCTTTTGCAGCTTCCGAAGAGGACTGAGCCCGACAGAACACCGCCCCTTCAGGATTATCCGAAGCTCTTTGAATGTATGAAAACCAGCAATGAGTGGGGAACGACGATCAAGTGCGACACGGTGGGAGCGCTGAACGACATCATAAGCAGCGGACGGATAAGGCAGTTCATACTTTTGCAGGAGGCCCTGCAGGAGAGCAGGATTGGCGGGATCGCCGCCAAGATAAAGGGCAGGGGCTCTAAGTTCGTTATGATAGCCGGCCCCTCCTCCTCGGGAAAGACCACCTTTTCCCACAGGATAAGCGTACAGCTCATGGCAAGGGGTTTAAATCCCAGACCCATAGCCCTCGACGACTACTTCCTCGACAGGGACAAGACCCCGCTGGACAAGGACGGCAACAAGGATTACGAAAGTCTGGAAGCCCTGGATGTACAGCGCTTTAACGAGGATATGACAGGACTGCTGGAAGGGAAGGAGGTACAGCTTCCGAGGTATAATTTCATTACGGGAATGAGTGAAAACGGCAGCATTATGAAGCTTGGGAAGGACGATATTCTGGTGCTCGAAGGAATTCACGGCCTCAACGACAAGCTTTCTTATACCCTTCCCAGGGAGAGCAAGTACAAGATCTACTTAAGCGCCCTGACTACCTTAAATATAGACGAGCACAACAGGATACCGACTACCGATAACAGGCTTATCCGCCGCATGGTCAGGGATCACCGCACAAGGGGGGCTTCAGCGTCGAGGACCCTGGGAATGTGGAATTCCGTGCGACGGGGCGAGGATGAAAATATCTTTCCGTTCCAGGAGGAGGCGGATGCGATGTTCAATTCGGCCCTGATATATGAGCTGGCGGTTTTAAAGATCTTTGCTGAGCCGCTGCTCTTCGGGATACCGGACGACGATCCCAACTATCAGGAGGCGGTCCGGCTGCTGAAATTTTTGCAGTATTTCCTCGGAGTCAATTCGGAGGACCTGCCGAATAATTCCCTTATAAGGGAGTTCATCGGGGGAAGTATATTTAACGTTTGAATATCGCGGGTGGACCGGGTGATTACGGGGCGGCACGGCCGCTTCGAGGAAAGTCCGGGCTTCACAGGGCAGGATGCCGGATAACGTCCGGCTGGGGTAACCCACGGGATAGCGCAACAGAAAATATACCGCCGAGAGGCTTAAGCTTCGCGGTAAGGTTGAAAAGGCAGTGTAAGAGACTACCGCGTTTCTGGTAACAGGAACGGCAGTGCAAGCCCCATCCGAAGCAAGGCGAAACAGAGGGTATGGCCGGCCCGGCCGCCTGGGTGCACAGCGTCCAGGCCCCCTCAGGTATGCCGCTAGAGACTGTCGGCAACGGCAGTTCCAGATAGATTATCACCCAAGACAGAACCCGGCTTACAGGTTCGCCCGCATACATTATATAGAAAACAAGGAGGCGCATTATGGAAGAGCATACAACAGTAAATGAAAATTCTATTCCCAGAGAGTCTTCGGGAGGGAAGAGAGAGCCTTTGTGGCGTGACAGGAAAAGGACTATCTTCGGCCTTCCCTGGAGCTTTACGATCTATTCCTTTGACGAAGAGAGGTTCTATATCCAAAAGGGCCTGTTTACGCTGAGGATGGATCAGGTGCGTCTCTATCGGATACTTGATCTGTCTATGGAAATGACCTTCGGTCAGAGGCTCTTCGGCCTCGGTACTATCAAGGTGTGCTCCGGAGACAAGACCCTTAAGGATTTTGATATTTTGAACATTAAAAATCCCGAGGCCGTCATGGAGCAGCTTTCCGAGCT
>CAMNBW010000239.1 GCA_946533525.1 uncultured Lachnospiraceae bacterium | reverse complement strand
AGCGCAAAGAAGCTTAAGAAAAACCCAGCGCTAAGCCGGGCGGGAAGCGGTGGAAAGAAGCTTAAGGTGGCCGTTTTGTCCTCCTATTCCATACAGCACTTTGCCCTTATCTTAAATCTCTTTCTGGACAATGCCGGGATTTCGGCGGAGATCTTCGAGGGAGAATACGGCGGCATCAATATGGCTGTGCTGGATGAAAATTCGGAGCTCTACAGCTTTAAGCCCGATATTGTGCTGCTGCTTATGCGCTATTCCGACATCAACTACTCGGAAAACTGCGTGGCCCAGACCATGGACTACCTGAAAAATCTGTGGACTCATCTGGACGCCATAAACGGGGTGACGATACTGCAGAGCAACTTTGCCCTGCCCTTAACAAGGCCCTTCGGGCAGCTGGAGGCCGGCTACGGAAACTCCTATCTCTCTTCCATGAGAAAGATAAATCTGGAGCTTACCGAGCACCACCCTTCCAACGTCCATATTATCGATATGGAATATCTATCCTCCTTCGTCGGCAAGGAAAGGTGGTTCGACGAGGGCTCCTACTTCCTTACGAAGCAGGGCTTTGCCATGGACTGGTTCGGCCTCGCCGCCGACGATATTACGCGGATAATTTACGCGCTTAAGGTACATACGAATAAATGCCTGGTGCTGGATCTCGACAACACGCTATGGGGCGGAGTGGTCGGAGACGAGGGGGCTCTCGGCATAAACGTCGATCCGAACGACCCTCTCGGAGAGGCCTACAGGGCTTTCCAGAAATATATACTGATGCTCAAAGACAGGGGAGTCATCCTGGCCGTCAATTCCAAAAACGATGAGGACATCGCAAAGGAGCCCTTCTTAAAGAATACGGATATGCTGCTTAAGCTGGATGACATCGCCTGTTTCATAGCCAACTGGGAGGACAAGGCCTCCAATATGCGCACCATTGCCGCCGCCTTGAATATCGGTATCGACAGCCTGGTCTTCTTTGACGACAATCCGGCGGAGAGGGAGATAATCCGGCAGTTTTGTCCCGAGGTCACGGTCATTGATGTGCCGGAGGAGCCGGAAAAATATATCCGCGCCCTGGACGGGGCCGCTCCCTTTGAATGGGCGGAGATTACCGAGGAGGACAGGAAGCGGGCGGATTCCTATAGGGCGAACAGCGAGCGTGAGGCTCTGCAGAGCAGCTTCGTGGACTATAACGAGTACCTGAAGGCCCTGGAAATGGAAGGGGAATGCGGTTTTGTGGGCGAGGCCGAAAAGGACAGGTTCGCCCAGCTTATCAATAAATCCAATCAGTTCAACCTCCGCACAATGAGGTACACCGGCTCCGAGATAGCGGAGCTCATGAACGACGGGGAAGCGCGCTGTATCTACGTGACCTTAAAGGACAAGTTCACGGGCTACGGCATAATATCCTGCATTATCCTTAAGCTCCTTGAGGACAGCGACATCTCCGATAAGAAGGTCTGCTTTATCGATACCTGGTGTATGTCCTGCCGTGTCTTGAAAAGAGGCGTCGAGGATATGGCCTTTAACTTTGTGGCGGAGACTGCCCGGGAGATGGGGGCGGACATCCTCGCCGGAGAATACATCCCCTCCGCGAAGAACGCCATGGTAAAGGATCTGCTTAAAGGCTTCGGATTTACGAGGCTTGAAAATAAGGACAGACAGCTCTATACCTGTGAGCTCGACAAGGTCCCTGATAAAAAAACCTATATCAAAGGAGGATCAAATGAAAAGAACACTATTTAAAAAGCTTTGTGCGGCAGCCCTTGCCGCCTGCCTGCTGCTCCTTTCCGGCGGCTGCACCTATGAGGACGCGGCAAGCCTCGGGTTATCGGAGGCGGACATTGAGGAGCTGACCAAAAACATTCCCGGTCTTGAAGGCTACGTCGGCACACAGACCGGAGAGACTGAGACTGAGGCTGCGGCGGAAGCAGCCGGCGGGGTTTCGGAGGAAGCCGCTGCCAAAATCCCTGTGAAACTCAGCGACTCTTTATCCCATGAGGGGTATTCCCTGGAGCAGGTGGTAGTCTTAAGCCGCCACAATATCCGGTCACCTTTAAGCGGAGGAGATTCCCTTCTGGGGACAATAACCCCCCACGAATGGTTTAAATGGTCCTCCAACGCGAGCGAGCTCTCCCTTCGGGGTGGTATCCTTGAAACCTCTATGGGCCAGTATTTTAAGAAATGGCTTGAAAGCGAGGGGCTTTTCCCGCAAAACTACAGGCCTGCAAACGGAGCTGTGCGGCTTTACGCCAATTCCAAGCAGCGCACCATCGCCACGGCCGAATATTTCTCCGCGGGCCTGCTGCCTACAGCCGGCGCCCCGGTAGAGTACCATATGGATTTTGACGCCATGGACCCGGTTTTCAATCCCCAGCTTACCTATATGTCGCCTTCCTATGACAGCGACATCAGGGATCAGGTAAACGACCTCTTTGCTGTGGATATACTCGGTCTCGAGGATAACTATGCTCTCCTGGCCGATGTTATCGATATGAAGGACTCGGCTGCCTATAAAGACGGGACGGTGGGGGATTTCAGTACCGACGATACGGAGCTTTCACTGGAAGTGGGCTCGGAACCGGCGATGAAGGGCTCCCTCAAGACTGCCTGCTCCATAAGCGACGCCCTTGTGCTGCAGTATTACGAGGAGAGCGACCCGGTAAAGGCCGCCTTCGGGCATGAGCTGACTCCTGAGCAGTGGGAGATGATAAGCGAGATCAAGGACACCTATGTCGATGTACTCTTTACGGCGCCACTGGCCGCGTACAATGTGGCTCACCCGCTTCTGGAAGAGATCCTTTCCGAAATGAGCGTCAATTACAGGGAGTTTACGTTCCTTTGCGGTCATGACTCCAATGTGGGAAGCGTGCTGGCAGCGCTGCAGGCCGAGGATTATTCCCTGCCTGACTCCATCGAGAAAAAGACTCCTATAGGCTGCAAGCTCGTCTTCGGGAAATGGCGCGGAAACGACGGCAGGGAATATATGTCGGTTGACCTGGTCTACCAGACGACGGAGCAGCTTCGCTCGCTTTCGCTCTTAGACCTGGAAAATCCGCCGGCAATATATCCGATCTCCCTGGAGGGACTTGAGAAAAACGCCGATGGGCTCTATACCCTTGAGGACGTGGAAGACAGATTTACGGAATCCATAAACGTATATGACGCCATAGTGCAGCTCTACGAGGAGGAAGAAAAGGAGGCGGC
>CAMNBW010000238.1 GCA_946533525.1 uncultured Lachnospiraceae bacterium | reverse complement strand
TCTATCTGACCGCCCCAGGGCCTGTACAGACCGCTGCATATCCTCGACACGGTGGATTTGCCGCTCCCCGACTCTCCTACAAAGGCGATGGAGGAGCCGCTGGGGATATTGAAGCTGAAATCCTCAATCAGAGGTTCTTCCAGGAGGCTATATCCAAAGGAAATGTCCTCGAGCTTTATATTGCCCTTAAGCTTGGCCGAGATATCCTCCTTCTCTCCACTCTCAAAGGCCGGGTCCTCCTTGTAGCGCATGATATCGTCTATACGCCTTGCGTCCGCCCTGGCCGTCTGGATCTTCTTTACGAAACCGGCGAGGTTGTTTATGGGCCCCATAAAATCCCCCAGGAGACTGCAAAAGGCCACCAGCATACCCTCCGTCAGCTCCCCGTTTATGACCAGGAGACCGCCGACTATCATTATGACTATATTCGTCACCTCATCCGCTGCCTCGGGTATGGCGTCAAGTACCTCCTGCCTGCGCCCGAGCTTCTGTTCCATGAGGATGCTCCTTGCGTAAAAGCCCTGGATACGTCCCGCGTATTCCTGCTCCGTTCCGGAGGCCTTGAGGGAATCGGAAATGCTTATGCCCGCAAAAAGGCTTCCATACAGCTTTCCCATATCCTGCTGGGCTTTTAAGGTCAGGTCGCCGTTGGCTCTTGCCCCGAGCTGTATTATGGTGAGATTTAGCGCCACCAAACTCAGGCCGATGGCAGTGAGCAGGGGGCTGTAGATCACGAGAAAGATAAGATAAAAAACAGCTGTCATTATATCCAGAACGGTTTCGGCCACGTCGCTGGTGAGAAAGACGCTGATGCTGTTATTGTTTTCCACGCGCTCCGACAGGTCTCCGGCCGATCTCTGGTCAAAAAAGGAAATGGGGAGGCGGAAGAAATGTGTAAGAAACCTGTGGGCCGAAACCAGCGCCAGCTTGCTCTGCAGGCGCTGCAGCAAAATTCCCCGGTACCAGGTCAGCGCCGCCCTGAAAAATAAGGTAAACAGCATGGCCGCGAGGAGGCCGGTGGTCCAGCCGTAATTGCCGTTGACTAAAATGCCGTCAATAAATACCTGGGAAAATACGGGAATCGCCATACCGGGAGCTATCAGGAGCAGACCTATTACTACCAGCGCAGATATGCCTCCCGCCTGTCCCAGGAGGCGCTTCCCGATAAAATCCTGGAAGGTATCGGGCCTTTTGGAGGGCACAAAGGCGTCCGTCCTTTTAAAGGTCAGCACCACTCCCGTAAAGCAATCGTCGATGTCTGCAAGCGTAAGCTTTCTGCGTCCCTCGGCAGGGTCGTTTATATAGTAATTCTTGCCCTTTACCCCCTCCCAGACCACAAAATGGTTGAAATTCCAATGTATGATGCAGGGAACGGGGAGCGACAGCAGTCCGTCCACGTCCTTGCGGTAGCCATGGACCTCCAGCCCGAGCCGTTTCCCGGCCCTCATAAGGTTTTTGGCGTTGCTGCCGTCTCTGGTCACTCCGCACTCGACACGCATCTGCTCTAAGGGGATAAATTTGCCGAAATACCCCAGGATCATGGCAAGGGAGGCCGCGCCGCATTCTGTCGCTTCCATCTGATATACCGTAGGCGTTTTGGCATATCGGCGCTCACTCATCTGATTTTTTCTCCGTTGTATGCTTTATCGTGAGCTTTTCCTTGAGATAGGGTATCACCATCGATATGGGCGCCTGTTCATTTATGGAGATATCGGAGGAGATCATCGTGCCCGCTGTGATCTCGATCTCGCCTCCCCTTCTGCTGGACCACCAGTAACCGCTTTTCGTACTGTCGTCCTTTTCGAGGGAAAGCCTCACCTCCACCACAGGAGCGCTCTCCATAAAGGACTCCACGAGAGAGGTCACTCCCACCTGATTGGTTATCTCCGCTCTGGAGGTGACATATGCATCCACATATTCGACTGTACCCCGCATATGGCCGTATTCCTGCTTACTCACGGTACTCGGATAGATCGACGCCGTCATGCCGGTTTTGATCTTGCGCCCGTCGGCCACCGGCACGTAGCAGACCACCAGCTTGTCGCTGCTGTCTCCCTGGGACACACGGGCCACGTAATCCCCGGCATTGATGACCTGTCCCTCCACCACCGAAAGCTCCGTGACGGTCCCGTCCAGGGTGGAGGTTATGGAAAGCCTGCCTATCTCCTCGTTTAGCTCCTCAATTTCCCGGTCCAGCTGGGAAAGCACGGCATTTTTAGCGGCGTCGAACTGTGCGGCAAGGGCGGAATTCTGCTTGAGCATATCGCTCTGGCCGCCCGCAATCTGCGCCTCGAGCTGCAATATCGCATCCTCCAGCTCCCTTTCGGTGCCGGCCTCGGTATTGTAGTCGGACAAGGCCCTCTCATAGGCTGTGCTCACCTGATTTTTATAGGCCTCCGAGGATTCCTCCAGCACCACCTGATCTATATAGCCGCTTTTTGCGGCCTCGTAGCGGGCGCCCTCCTGGTTTATCACATTTTCCCAGGCCGCGATATTGCGCCTGTACTCCTCGGCGGCGTCCCTGTAGTCCTCCCAGTCCCTCTTGGCCTCCTGGTATTCCGCCTTCAGTTCTTCGTAGTCAGCGTCTATCTCATCGGCATGTTTATACCGGTCCTTGGCCTTGTCGTACCTCTCCTCGGTATTTTCATTCTGGGCATCCAACTCCAGGAGGTCCCTTTTGGCCGTCTCAAGGTAACCCTTGGCGGAATCCAGATTTGTCTCGTTTTCCTCAAAGGTTATATTTGCTTTATTAGTGTCAACGGGAAGTAAGGTAAGAAAGTATTGGATCTCGAGCTGCTCCAGGCCCGCTCTGGCCGCTGCGGTTTTGGCCTTCTGGGCTTTAAGCTCCTCCTGCCGGGCCTCGAGGAGATATTGATCGGCTATGAGGGCGCTGTCCATGGTCAGCCCCTGGCTCTTTAGGTCCAGCAGGACCTTGTTGTCAGCAGTGGCCTTGTCGCTTACGGAGGTGAGGGTCACTGCCTCGACCGCCTTTTTTCTGTCATTGAGATTGGCTATCTTCTGCTCTGCATTGCGGGAGGACAGCTTCGCTATGACATCTCCCTTTTTCACCTGATGCCCTGTATCGACGAGGATCTCCGTCACGGTTCCGCCGACCTCCGAATAGACGGTATGTATGCCGCCGCGATTCATGAAAATACCGTTGGCCGAAACATTTTGCGGAAGCCGCCCGAAAATGGCCCAGACAAGCGCCACCGCCAC
>CAMNBW010000237.1 GCA_946533525.1 uncultured Lachnospiraceae bacterium | reverse complement strand
ATGGAGCTTAAGATCGACAGTTCCGATTTTGACTTCATTGGTGCGGGAAATGAAATCGACCAGTACTGCCTGCGAAACAATATTCCATCCAGAATAAAGTACCGCATCAGACTGGCCTTTGAAGAGCTGACTCAGCAGATGCTTTTCCCTGTGCAAAAAAATACGCCTGTCATGATTACCATAGAGTATTCCGAGGCAGAGTCACAGGCCATCGTCATTGCCTGCTACGGAGGAGATCGCTATGACCCTTCAGAGGATAAAGACAACCTCTCCTACTCGGTTTTAAAGGGAACTGCGGAGGAGCTGTCCTATGCCTATTGTGAGGAAGAGGAACTATCCAATACGATTCGCGTGGTAATACGGGAAAGAGCTGTGAAATGAAAAAAGACGATACCAGCCTTCTTAAGTATTACCGGGCAGGCAAAGCGATAGTATACATACTGCTGTTCCTGCTGATATTGGCGCTCTTTGTATTCCATCATCCGGATCTTTCACTGGAGCAGAAGGAGAACTCGAGACGTATAGGCGCGAGCTATATGACCATGAACAATGAGTTCTTTAAGATAATAAACGAGCAGATCAGGGACCGTGTCGAAGCCGAAGGGGATATGATGTATCTCAGGGACCCGGCCTTGAACGCAGAGCGTCAGAAGGAACAGATCGAAAATCTTTTGGATATGGGAATAACAGCCCTTATCCTGAATCCCGTGGATCCCGACGGGCTGGACGAGGTTCTTCAAAGGGCCAGAAAGCAGGGCGTATATGTGGTCGTAGTGGATTCGGCAGTCAATAATGATCTCATCCAGTGTACAATAATGTCCGATAATTATGATGCGGGCTGTCTTGACGCCGAATATATGCTGAAGACCCAGAGGAGCGGTGAGATAGTCGTAATGACGCATGAGCGCACTGATTCCGCGAAGCAGAGGGTCAGAGGCTTTCTGGATACCATCTCCGGAAATTCGGCTTTTACGGTTAAAGGCATGGTTGAATGTGAAGGCCAGTTTGAGATAGCTCTGCCTGAAATGCGTAAGTATATCGAAGAAGGGAATGAATTTGACACGGTATTCTGCCTGAATGACCCGGCAGCGGAGGGAGTGGTTGCGGCATTGCAGGAGAAGGGGCTTGCCGGTAAGGTCAACGTGTACGGAGTGGATGCGTCACCGGATGCCAAGGCCCTGATCAATGCAGGACAGATGAAGGCTTCCGCGGTGCAGTTTCCGACAAAGCTCGGGGAGACGGCTGCGGATGTGCTGTATCGCATGATCGACGGTGAGGAGGTCGATGAGACGATCATCGTGCCGGTGGATATAGTTACTCAGGATAATATATGGAAGTATGACAATGAACGCTGGCAGTGATCCGAAGGAAAGCAACAGTTATATATTGCCCGGTATATATCTGGACGCAATGAAGCATCTTAATTTCTGGATGCTTGCCTTTGTGGTATATGTTATGGGACACGCGCTCTCAGGCTTTGTAAATCAGGGGTCGGCATTATCATTTCTGATGAAGGCGGAGTATATCCCGGGACAGCCCTATGCCGTGGCGATATCCACGGGAATACTGTACTGCTGCCTGCTGCTTGTCCTGTCATTGGAACCGGAGCCAGGCGTATGGTATGTGATCAGGCTTATTATTGAAACCATAACGGTCCTGTGCATAGCGCTTAATACGGGATTCTGCTATACGGGGGTGTTTCTGATAGTATTGGCCGATCTTGTCCGTAATGTCCGGGATGTGCGCAACAGGGCCATAACCCTCCTGGTCATCGGAGGCTGTTATTTCTTATCCGAAAGCCGCTTTTTTTCCATCTGGTTTCCGATAGTGTCTCTGGAGGACTGTCTTTTATATTACAGATACGACAATGCAAAGGTATTGCAGGGAATAATAAATATCGGGCAGCTTCTTAACACCTTTTTGTTTATCTTCTATATGATATCCATGGTAAGGATACAGATGAGTGAAAATGAGCGGATAAGGGAGCTGAATGACCGGCTTAAGGAAGCAAATATACAGCTCGAAGCGTATTCGGCAAAGTCAGCCCTTATGGCGCAGACACAGGAAAGAAACCGGCTTGCGAGGGAGATACATGATACGATAGGGCACTCACTGACGGGAATAATCACCGGTATAGAGGCGTGCCTTGTGATATTTGATGCAAACAGGGAGCTTGTGAAAAGCCAGCTTAAAGCGATCGCCGATGTTGCCAGAAGGGGAATGGAGGATGTACGGCGCTCGGTAAGGGAATTAAAGCCGGACAGTCTGGAGAAGATGCCCCTGGATCTTGCCATCGAGAAAATGATAGATGAGATGGGGCGTTCAACGGGGATACATTTCCATTATTCCTGCCAGGCTTCGCTCCGGGATACCTTCGGAGATGATGAGGAGGAGGTCGTTTACCGGACGGTGCAGGAGGGGATAACCAACTCCGTAAGGCACGGCAGGCCGCAGGATATATGGGTAGACATTAATCGTAAGGAAAATAAGCTCTGCATAAGCATAAAGGATAACGGAACAGGCTGTAAGGAGCTTAAAAAAGGCTTCGGGCTGAGCCATATGGAGGACAGGCTCAGTATGCTTGAGGGAGCTTTATACTGTGATGGTACGGACGGTTTTCTGCTTGAAGCAGTGATTCCCATACGATGGGGAACGGAGGTTAAAGCAGCCGATGATTAAGATTTTGATCGCAGATGACCAGGAGCTGATCCGCCAGAGCCTTAAAATGATGTTAAGCGGCGTAGAGGATTTTGAGGTGACGGATACGGTGTCAAACGGCACCGATGTGATCCGCAGCGTAAGGGAGAACAGACCCGATGTCATACTTATGGATGTGAGGATGCCTAAGATGGACGGTGTTGTGTGTACACAGATCATCAAGGAAAACACGCCGGAGATAAAGATCATCATACTCACGACCTTTGATGATGATGAATATGTCTTTAACGCGATAAAAAACGGTGCGAGCGGCTATATGCTTAAAGGGGTTTCCTTTGAAGAGCTTACTGAGTCCATAAGGAAGGTGTATAACGGCACGGCTATAATCAATGACGATATCGCCAATAAGGTACTGAGGCTTTTTTCCGAGATGGCGAAGTCCAAGGAGTCTGTAAGTGTAGACGACCAGGCTTTCAATGATATAAAGGATGGGGAATGGGCGATCATCGACGGACTGGTGCAGGGAATGTCAAATAAGGAAATAGCCGCGAAGCTTAATTTTTCTGAGGGAAC
>CAMNBW010000236.1 GCA_946533525.1 uncultured Lachnospiraceae bacterium | reverse complement strand
CTTGGTCTTGTTAATTTTTTCAACATATGTTAGAATTGTGGAACTAAACGGCAGGAGATATTATTAATGGATGGATTGACACCGGAACAGCAGGCATTATTCAGCAGTATCATGGGACAGGCAGCGCCTAAGCCCTTTATTCCGCCTACCCCTGCGCCGGCAGCAGCTCCGGCAGCTCCCGCACCTGCGGCACCCGCAGGCGGAAATGCAAACAGAGTCTTGAGTCAGGCGGAGATAGATGCGCTGATAGCGTCAATGTCGGGCTGAGGAATGTGAATGTGAATTTGAATGTTATAATATCTCTGTTAAAACGCAATATATTGTGGTAAAATAAAGGGTGTGATCTTTATAGGGGATCACATCCTTTTTGTTTGAGAGGAGGTGATAGTCATGGAAGTTATGCTTTGTAAGGGCTGCGGCAGACTGTTTAACAGCGGCTACGGAGAAGAGTACTGTCCTGAGTGCCAGAGCCTTCCGGATACGGATTTCAGAAGGGTAAGGGATTATTTATGGGATCATCCGAATACCCAGGCCGAGGAGGTGGCAAAGGCCTGTAATGTTCCTTTAAAGACAGTAATGCACTACGTTAAGCAGCAGAGGCTGGACATCAGTAAGGATTCAAAGATGCTGCTTACCTGCGAGAACTGCGGAAAGCAGATCCTGAGCGGAACCTATTGCAAGGATTGTCAGGCGAAGCTTTCTACTAAATTCGGAATTGGCTCCAAGCACAAGGAATCTCCAAATAAAGGAATTACGGGAACTGCTCCCGGAAAGTGGGGAGGAGAAGACGGAAAGATGAGGTATCTGTAGGATATTGAATTTTATTGAACATTCAATATCCGTAGTTATAAGTGCGGATTTCAATGTAATTTTGCCTGAAATTGTTTTAAAGAGCCTAAAATTTGTCAATTTTACTGGACGACAACGCTGTTAAGTAATATAATAACGGCGTTGTCCTTTTTTTTCGGCCTTTAAAGCCGGGATCCGGACAGATTTTTCAGTACATTTATTTAAGGAGGAAAAACATGAAAAGGAAGATTTTAAGTTCCGTCATGGCTGTTATCATGGCAGCATCTCTGGCAGCCTGCGGAAGCGCTGATTCCGGTGCAGCCACCATCGAGTCCGTAGAGACTCCCGCAGCACAGACGGAGGCTCCTGCAGAGGAGGCCGGTGATGCAGCAGCGGAGACTGACTCGGCAGCAGCAGACACAGAGGCAGCGGCCGGAGACACTGCGTCAGCAGAAGGAGGAGATTATCATATCGGTATCATCACAGGTTCTGTTTCCCAGTCCGAGGATGACAGAAGAGGTGCCGAGGCTTTCCAGGAGAAGTACGGAGAGGACAGGGTAAAGCTTGCCATCTATCCCGATAACTTCACCGAGGAGCTGGAAACCACTATCCAGACTATAGTAAATATGTCCGATGACCCTGAAATGAAGGCCATCATCGTAAACCAGGCCATCCCCGGAACCACGGAGGCCTTCCGTCAGATCAAGGAGAGACGTCCCGACATCATCTGCATAGCCGGCGAGTCCCACGAGGACCTTCCCGAGATCGGTTCAGCAGCAGACCTTGTTGTTAACAACGACTTCGTTGCAAGAGGTTATCTTATCATTCGTACAGCTCACGAGCTGGGCTGCAAATCCTTTGTTCACATTTCATTCCCCAGACATATGGCATATGAGACCATGAGCCGTCGTGTGGCCATCATGAAGGAGGCCTGCAAGGAGTTCGGCATGGACTTCGTACTTGAGACAGCTCCCGACCCTACAAGCGACGTAGGAGTTGCAGGCGCGCAGGCATATATCCTTGAGAAGGTTCCCGAGTGGGTTGAGAAGTACGGCAAGGAGACAGCTTATTTCTGTACTAACGATGCTCACACAGAGCCCCTTTTAAAGCAGCTTCTGGAGTACGGCGGATACTTCATCGAGGCTGACCTGCCTTCACCGCTTATGGGTTATCCCGGAGCTCTGGGAATTGACCTTACGGCCGAGGCCGGTGATTTCGAGAAGATCCTTGCAAAGGTAGAGAGCGCTGTAGTTGAAAAAGGCGGCGCAGGACGCTTCGGAACCTGGGCTTATTCCTATGGCTACACCGTTTCTGCAGGACTTGCACAGCACGCTATGAACGTTATCGACGGAAAGAGCGAGCTGGCTGATATAGATGACATCTCTGCAGCTTACGAGGTATTCTCACCCAAGGCTCACTGGAACGGCTCGAATTACACAAATGCCGAGACAGGAGTTAAGGCTGACAACACCTTCCTTATCTATCAGGATACCTATATCATGGGAGATCCCGGAAAGTACATGGGCTCCACAGAGGTAGAAGTGCCTGAGAAGTATTTCACTGTAAAGTAAATATAAATAAAGTTTTTAGATGATTGCCAAAGCACGCTTGTGTGCTTTTGGCAATCATCATAAAAACCAAAAGGATACGAGCCTAAAAGCGACGCGTAAGCGGCGCGATATGCGAGTAGACTTTTGGGGATTGCGGGAGCTGCGAAGCAGCGGAGCAATCTTATTTTGGAAAATCGAAAGGTCAACTATGAGCGAAGCAAAGGCTCCATTATTGGAGATAAAGAACGTTAAAAAAGAGTTTTTCGGAAATCAGGTCCTGACCGACATTAATTTCACCCTTCACGAGGGCGAGGTCCTGGGCTTCTGCGGAGAGAACGGAGCGGGAAAATCCACTCTTATGAAGATACTCTTCGGCATGGACGTGATCCGCGAGACTGGCGGATATGAAGGAGATATCCTGATAAACGGCGAGAAAGTGAATTTTGAGACGCCCTTCGATGCCATCGCTGCCGGAATAGGCATGGTGCATCAGGAATTTTCCCTTATACCCGGTTTTGTTGCGACCGAGAATATTCTTTTAAACAGAGAGCCGAAAAAGACCAGCGTCTTATCCCAGATCTTCGGGGAAAGGCTCAATGTCCTGGACCGCAGGGAAATGGACGGAAGGGCGGAGGCGGCCATAGACAAGATGGGAGTTTCCATCGATAAAAATATGGTCATCAACGATATGCCCGTCGGCCATAAGCAGTTTACCGAGATCGCCCGGGAGCTCAGCAAGGATCAGTTAAAGCTCCTTATCCTGGACGAGCCTACGGCGGTGCTTACGGAGAAGGAGGCTGCGGCATTGCTGGATTCCATTCGGGGAATGGCAAAGCGGGGCATTGCCGTCATCTTTATTACCCACAGATTATATGAAATACTGGATGTCTGCGACAGAGTAGT
>CAMNBW010000235.1 GCA_946533525.1 uncultured Lachnospiraceae bacterium | reverse complement strand
GCCTTGCAGGCCACATGATATTTGATTTTCGGATTATCTTCGTGCATCAGGGTAAGGCGGTCGACAAAGGTCTCATAGCCTCCGTAGTTGCCCGGTATCCCCTTACTGCCGATAATAAAAACATGCTGAGTCAATTTTGTATTATCTCTCCATAGCTACAGAGTCAGGTCTTCCACATTAACACCTAGAGAGGATAGCTTGGCGGCCACTGTTTTGATCTTGTAATCTAAAATTGCATTTTCCTCTTTGTTTGCCTTTTTGATCTCCTGCAGCATTGTAAATTGATCTATCAGATTGGTTTTCATTTCTTCAGGTGTCATATCGTATCCTCCTATGCTTTTTTATATTATACCATATGTTTTAGCCTACAGATATTGCAATCTCCTGTAAAACGTGTTAGCATTAATCGAACAGATATTCGATTTGCGTGACATGGGTGCAGCATGGTAGTTCAGGAAAGACTTACACTTGAGGATAAATTAAATATACTTTCTGCTGCGGCGAAATTTGATGTCTCGTGTACCACCAGCGGAGTCGACAGGGGCGGAGACGGGAGAAGCCTCGGCAATACCGTGGCAGCGGGAATCTGTCATGCTTTTGCGGCCGATGGACGCTGCGTGTCGCTCTTAAAGGTGCTTATGACGAATGAATGCATTTTTGAGTGCAAATACTGTATAAACAAGGCCTCAAACGATATACCCCGGGCGACCTTTACCCCGGAGGAAGTGGCAAAGCTGACAATGGAATTCTATCGCAGGAACTTTATAGAAGGCCTTTTTCTAAGCTCAGGGATCTATCCGACACCGCAGGAGTCGATGGAGAGGATGCTGGCAGCAGTTAAACTTCTTCGCTTAAAATACGGCTTCAGGGGCTATATACACGTCAAGACCATACCCGGAGCGGAGGAGGCCACGATAAACGAAATGGGCTGGTTTGCGGACAGGATGAGCATAAATCTCGAGCTCCCGACGGGAGAGAGTCTGAAAGCCCTCGCTCCGAATAAATCCAGAAAGACTATACTGCCCCCGATGCGCTTTATACAGAACGGAAGAAAGGCCGATGAAAACAGGTATGCGCTGACGGCGGAACCGGTGGAGTTCAATCCAAGTGCCTATGAGTCTTCAAGGCGCTTTGATAAAAAGCTGCCGGAGGCCGGTAATGGCGGAACTGCGGTCTCGCTTAAAAGCTACCCTAAGCCCAGGGCCGCAATGAAGCACTTTGTGCCTGCGGGGCAGTCCACTCAGATGATAATAGGCGCTACACCCGAGAACGACTACCAGATTATGAGCGTTACGGAGGGGCTGTACCGGAGGTTCGGTTTAAAAAGAGTTTTCTATTCTTCTTTTATAAATGTAAATCATGATCCGGAGCTGCCGGACACCGCGGACAGAAACGGGCATTTAAGCCGGACACTGCTCGACAGGGAGCACAGGCTCTATCAGGCCGACTGGCTTTTGCGTTTTTATAAATTCTCGGTGGAGGACCTGCTGACGCCGGAAAAGCCGGATTTCAATATGCTTGTGGACCCTAAATGTGACTACGCCTTAAGACATCTTGAACTGTTTCCGGTGGAGATAAACAGAGCCTCCTATGATATGCTGCTTAAGGTGCCGGGAATTGGGGTAAAGAGCGCTCTTCGCATTGTTCAGGCAAGGCGCACCTGTACTTTGGACTTCAACGATCTAAAGAAGATAGGAGTAGTCTTAAAGCGGGCAGTCTATTTCATCACATGCAGGAATAGGATGCTGTATCCGGTAAAAATGACGGAAGACAATCTCTTAAACTATCTTATAGACGAGGATAAAAAACCGGTAATAGGGGGAGAAAGGCTGACCTACAAGCAGCTTAACTTCTTCGACCTGGGCATGCTTAAAATGCCGGCGGGATATTGATATGGGCGAGGGCAAGACTAAACACATCCTGCTCGCGGAAAATTCCCTGGAGGGCATACTGTCTGCGGTTTCCTATGCATATAAATCCAGATACGGACACGAGTTCAACAAGATAATGATAGCGGGAGAAGAGGGCACGATGGAGTTCTTCTCCGAATATATCGATGTTCCGTCTGATCCCGATGCAGCAGGCGAGGTCTATAGGGCGATACGCTCCAAGCTGGGGCTTAAGTTCCTCGAATATATCGAATACTGCGCTCTGTCCTGCTTTGACGACAGGGCTGAAGTCATTTACAGAGCATTGATACTCGGCTTTGCGAATAATATCGACATCCTGAATTATCGTAAGGCCGACTGTATAAGCAGGCTGCACGATATATATAAGAATGTGCAGGGAGAGGTACACCACTGGACAGAGTTTTTAAGATTTAAGATACATGATATAAGTGAACTTGCCGGGATGAATGCAGTGTCAGACGGAGACGGGAGCATGGCTGAAGTCCCCGGAGAAATGCAGACCGGGATAGTCGGAGGCGGCAATGCGCCGGCAGTGTTTGACGAATATTCTTCAGCGGAACAATATCGTCAATATGCCGCAAACCAGTTTCTGACTGCCGTGACGGAACCCCGTCACAGGATAGTTTCGCTCTTGCTGCCATTTTTCGAGGACCGGTATCCTTCCGAAAATTTTCTGATATATGATAAGGTCCACGATGAGGCCGCGGTTTTTTCAACTGGAAAGGGCGGATATGTGGCTCAGAGAGTCAGCGAGCTGCAGCCTGAAATTGTCAGAATTATTGAATCCGACAACTCCGAAAACGCCCGCATGTCTGATCTGTGGAGGATCTTCTACGACACCACCTTCATCAAGGAGCGCGAAAACCGCGCCCTTCAGCGCAGCCTCCTTCCGCTGAGGTTTAGGGGAGATATGGCAGAGCACAAACCGAGGGAGTGAGGTGCGGATATTGTACTTTCTGGATTTGGGATATACAATGGACATACGTGGGAGGTGTTGTTATGGAAGCGCTGCAAAATAAGTATTATACGGTAGAAGAATTTTATGAGCTTCCCGAGGATAAGCGTTATGAGCTCATTAACGGGGAATTGTATGAGTTGTATGGGATGGCGGAGCCTACAAGGATACACCAGGAGTTGATAACCCATATTTTACACAGAATAATGACTCATATTGAAGCAAATAATGGGGACTGCCGCGTGTATCCTGCTCCCTTTGGGGTACATCTAAGTGAAGAGGCAGATACTGTGGTGGAGCCGGACATAACTGTTGTCTGCGACAGGGATAAGCTTACAGATAAGGGCTGCACCGGAGCCCCGGACTGGATTATAGAGATAGTGAG
>CAMNBW010000234.1 GCA_946533525.1 uncultured Lachnospiraceae bacterium | reverse complement strand
TGATCATCTATCATCTGCCGCAAAAAGGCAGTAACGGTAATTCCTTTTGCTCCCGCCATGCGTTTAAGATAGTCTTTATAGCCGGTTGCGTCTAAGGAAATAAAATACTTTTCATCGTCCTTTTTTGAGTCGTTCTTTTCCTCTGCTTTAATCTGCACTGGTGCAGCTTCTTTTCCTACTCCAAATACACCGGCCAGTTTATTGGCCTGGTCTTTTTGAGAGTCCTTCTTTCCTGGCATTATGAGCCTCCTTCTAAAAATTCATTTATGAAATTGTCATAGTCCTTTGTTACCGCCGCCGTTGGATGTGACGTAAATATATTCTGACGCGCTAATGAGCTTTCCCGTACAGCGACTGCTTCACGTATTCGGGTAGTAAATACTTTCGTGTGTAAGTGTTCGGCAATCTCATATAAACTATCCGAAAGTGTCCTGCTTATGTTAGTCCGGTCGGAATACCTTGTTAAGAGTATTCCCGCCACCTCAAAATGAAGGTTATCCTCAAAGGCGTTTTTAAGCTCACCCAATAATTCTGAATATTGCAGCAGGCCTTGTATAGAAAACGCATCTGCGGTAGCCGGAATTATGAGCTTGTCCGTAATAACAAGGGCATTTTCAACCAGTAACCCTATTTGGGGCGGGGTATCAATGACGGCATAGTCAAAGAGCTTATCAATGCTCTTTAAGGCTTTACGGAGTATATACTCGCGGTTGAGCGTACCCGAATATTTTAGGTCTGCTGTTGTTAGCCTTAAGCTTCCAGGAATAAGTTTATACCCCGCCTCCGTATCAAGTAATACATCACTTGCGGAGCATGCCCTTTCGTATAAGTCATATAGTGTTCCGTGGTCACCGGCAGGATCGATGCCGCTTGCAAAAGTGGCGTTACATTGCGGATCAGAGTCTATGAGTAGTGTTTTATATCCTTGTTTTGCCAGACCGGCAGCCAAAGCCAGAGCTGTAGCCGTCTTACCCACACCGCCTTTTTGCGTGGTGATTGATATGGTTTGGATTGTTCTCACCTCCTGTATAGAAAATATAATTTATATATGAAATATATTATATATATAAAATATATTCAATATACAAAAAAGTCAATATATATAATATATAAAAAGGCTCTTTTTTATTTTTCGGGAATTCGCCGGGGTTAGAGCGCCCTGCGGGGAGTTTGAATTAAACCCCCACCCGGTCCCGCCTATATAGCTGCTGCCTTCCTGTCTTTCGTAGCGCACATATACGGGATAGCTTTCATTTCATCTTCTGTTACAAGTGGAGCCTGTATTCTTATAGGCTCAAAAGAACCATTAGCCAGGAAAAGCATATCTCCTTTACCGTTAAGCTTCTCAGCTCCGCTCCTATCTAAAATTATCCTACTGTCTATTGCACTGACAGTTTTTAGAGCAACTCGCGTAGGGATATTAGCTTTAATCAATCCGGTAACTACTTTAACGGTAGGCCGCTGTGTAGCAATTATCAAATGTATGCCGCAGGCGCGGGCTTTCTGTGCTATCCTGACTATGTACTGTTCACAGTCTTTAGGTGCGGTTATCATTAGGTCTGCCAATTCATCTATAACGCATACAGTCCGAACCATTCTATTACCTTTCGCAGTAAAGCTATCAATATCCCTGCATCCAGCTTTCGCTATCTCTGAATATCTCCTGTCCATTTCCTCACAAAGCCAGTTAAGGACATATATAGCAGACTGTGCATTGCCGATAACCTTGCAGTTATTTAAGAGCTGATACCATGTAAATTCAGTTCCTTTAGGATCTATAATGATGTAGTTCATATCATCATCATGGTTCATTAGTAATGATAAAAGCAGAGAATGTAAAAACATGCTCTTCCCGCTGCCAGTGGTACCGCCTACTAAGACATGAGGGGCTTTACTTAAATCACAAAAACGGTTAGCTCCTGTATTATCCTTTCCCAACATCATAACGGGCTTATCGCTCCCGGCAAACTTATCAATGTACAAGTCACCCAGCCGGATGGTGTTATCCGCTCCACGCTTCTCAATGCAAAGCCTGTTACCATCTTGATACACCCGGCAATTATTATCATTTACTGCTATAGCGAAATTCTTTTCGAGGTTAAGCAGAGTTTTTATCTTGCTATCTACATTTAGGCTTATAACGTAGGTGACGCATGTAGGTGAATTAATGCAGTCACTAACAGCAAGACCATATTTAAAAAGCAATGTGTTTATATTCGCCACATCTTCGGAAGTATCGAAGGTATTCCATGAAGTGTTTCGCTGGAGCATATTCCTAAGATTAATCATCGTATCCCTCCTGATCGGGGTGCCCATCCAGGACACCCCTCTTAATTAAGTTAACGTGCTGAGTATGAAAACCTGCGGCTTGATGTCTCCTTAGAATACTGGTTAAACAGTTTCTCATGGTCTGCCTTGAATTTCTTCGAGTCAAATCGGCTCGTTATAAAAGTAGTCCACCGGATAATGAATGCCGGGGTTTCGAGTGTTTCGGCTTCGCCCATCTCCTCCTGTATCTGTCCCTTTACTGCTTCTATCTGCTTTTCAAGCTCCTTCTTCTGCTCTTCGAGTGCTGATAACTTTTTAATCCTCATTTCGATTGCCCTTGCTGTCATAGTCTCTGCTCCTTTCTTGCGATTAGCCCCGACAGGCTTTAAAGTATCTAGCGGCTTCTGCGGCGTTCTCAATCTCCCCTTATCCTGTGTCGGTGTTATGTGGTGTTCTTGCTTTTCCCTTCCGGTACTTCCCGTCCACCTTCGCGTATCGCTTATCTGTTCTTGATGATGTTATTATACCTCGTACAGGGTATTAAATCTATTGACATATTTCACAAAATACCTCGTACATATTCGTTAATTATTACCATGTACAAGGTTATTGATTTATGATATATTATTACCGTAAGGTGGAGAAGAAGGACGCTAAAAAAAATCGCCCCATGTTACGAAAGGATAAGGCAATGCCCAATAGCGAGAAGAAAAAAGATTATAACAGGGAGTATGCGAAAACAAATTTTAAAAGAATACCTTTAGATGTTCAAAAGGATGTTTATGATAAAATCAAAGCTGCTGCCGAAAAATCAAAACAACCTGTAAATACATATATCAAGCAGGCGATACAGATGCGCATGGACCAGGAGCAATGATCGCTCGTATTTAAAATGAGAGCGAGAAAAATATCAGCATGATACAGTACTCAAAACAAGCCGTTAAGGCTATTAATGGGATGGATAAGCCCACTAAACAAAGAAT
>CAMNBW010000233.1 GCA_946533525.1 uncultured Lachnospiraceae bacterium | reverse complement strand
ACGGAGACAATAACAGGGCGGTGGAGATCATTAAAATGCATATAGACCATCAGGAGCTTGTGGTATACTTACACAGTATAAATGAAAGAACCGAGTAACTATTCAGAACAGTTACAGTGGTGAAGGAAGATATGACTGAAAAAAACAAGCCGATAGGCGTATTCGATTCCGGAGTCGGGGGGCTGACAGTTTTCCGGGAGCTTATAAATGAGCTGCCCAAAGAACGGCTTATCTATTTTGGAGATACCGCCAGGGTCCCTTACGGAAGCAAGTCCAAGGATACCGTAACAAAATATTCCGAACAGATCGTTCGTTTTCTCATGGAGCAAAATGTCAAGGCAATAGTGGTGGCCTGTAATACTGCGAGCGCCATGGCTTTGGATACGATAGAGAAGGAGATCGACATTCCGATAATAGGAGTCGTTAAGCCCGGGGCGCATACCGCTCTTAAGATGACCCGTGTCGGAAAGATAGGGGTCATAGGTACAGAGGCGACCATCAGCTCTGAAATGTATTCCAAATATATAAGGAGTATCGACGAGAAGATGCAGGTTATCGGCAAGTCCTGCCCCCTTTTCTGTCCCCTGGTGGAGGAAGGTTTATGGGAGGATCCCGTCACTGAGGAGATCGCAAGGCGCTATCTTATCGAGCTTGTGGACACGGGAATAGATACCCTGATCCTGGGCTGCACCCATTATCCTCTTATAAAAAGGACGGTTCAGAGAGTGGTCGGAGAGGATATAACCCTCGTAAACCCCGCCTACGAAACTGCCGTGGAATGCAGGAAGCTGTTAAGGGAGAGGGATCTTTTAAACGAGGAGCCCATCAGGATAAGTGAAAATGCCTTCACGTTCTATGTAAGCGACGAGGCGGAAAAATTCAGACGCTTTGCCAATTCTATTCTTCCTATGGGAATTCTTGGGGCAAAAAAAATAGATATAGAGAGGTACTGATGACTAAGGATGTTATAGTGACTGTATCCGGTCTGGATATAGATTCACAGGATGCGGATTCAATAGAGGTGGTTACGACCGGCAAGTATTTAAATAAAGGGGATCACCGGATAGTAAGGTTTGAAGAGGTTGTCGAATCGGTGGGAATAACCAGAAATACCGTAAAATTCGGCCAGGATCACGCCGAGCTCTCAAGGAGCGGGGCCATGGAGATGTACCTTTATTTTTATCCGGGAAAAAAGACCAGCTCCGATTACAAAACTCCCTACGGCAATATGCTCGTCGGGATAAACACGACGAAATATAAGCTGACTGAAAAAGAGGACGATATAAACATAGGCATCGGCTATGAACTCAGCGTTAATCACGAGTTTCTGGCAAATTGCAGCATCAATATCAATATACGTTCTGCGGGAAACCAGTGAAATATCGAAGGAAATATCCTTATTTTTCGTTGCTTTGAAGGTTGACTAGTGGTAAAATCAACGTGTTTTTCGTTTTATCAACATTTTCGTTCTATCAACACAGCAGCCGGGCAGCCGCCCGCCATAATATTCTGGAGGTTTAATTGTGAGACCTGTTACTATAGTTTTACTGTCAATTCTTGTGGTTTTGATAATAGTGCTTGTGGTTTTGTACTTTCTCGGAAGAAGGGTGCAGAAAAAACAGGCCGAGCAGCAGGAGGCCATCGATGCGGCAAAGCAGATGGTATCCATGCTGGTCATCGATAAAAAGAGGATGAAGCTTAAGGATGCCGGACTGCCGGCAGTGGTGCTTGAGAAGACGCCCAGGCTTATGAGGGGCTCCAAGGTTCCTATCGTAAAAGGAAAGGTAGGACCGCAGATCATGAGCTTTATCTGTGATGAGAAGATATTTGATCTGGTGCCGGTGAAAAAAGAAGTAAAGGCCGGAGTCAGCGGACTTTATATAGTCGAAGTAAAGGGTATCCGCGGAAGCATTCAGCCTACGGAACCGAAAAAGAAGTCGAAGTTCAGGGAGTTTAAAGAGAACCTTCAGAAGAAGGCCGGCGCAAAGCCCCTTTGAGCAGGAAGCTTTAATACAGATACAGTGCCCGTTGATAACGATAACGGGCATTTATCGGATATAGGAGGAGAATATGAAAAAAAGAACAGCTTATTTATTGATTTTGTCGTTGATACTGTCGCTGACGGGCTGCGGCGGGACGGGAGGCTCTGCCGGTAATGCCGGCGGCGCTGCTGCGGCTTCCCAGAGTGAAAATACGTCACTTGACACCGCGGATCTGAGCAAGCTCGTAACTCTGGGACAGTATAAGAATCTCGAGTTGTCTGTCAATTCTGCAAAGGTTACGCAGGAAGACATCGACGCGCAGATCGAGAACGCCCTTTCTTCGGAGGCTGAGCAGGTTGAAGTCACAAACAGGGCGGTAAAAGAGGGAGATATAGTAAATATAGATTACGAGGGGAAAAAGGACGGCGTGGCCTTTGACGGAGGAACGGCTCAGGGCTACGATCTTACAATAGGTTCGGGCACGTTTATTGACGGCTTTGAAGACGGCCTTATAGGAGCCAAGATCGGAGACACCCTGGATCTAAATCTTACCTTCCCGGAAAATTACGGGGCGGCGGAGCTTGCCGGCCAGGATGTGGTATTTACGGTAAAGGTCAATTCCATAAAGGAAGAGAAGCTTCCTGAGCTTACGGATGAACTGGCAAAGAAGATAAATCCCGAGGTAAAGAATGTGGATGAATTCAAGGCATATATAAAGGATTCCCTCGAACAGGCAGCTATAGACGCCTCGAGAAATACGGCCTATTCACAGCTTTTAAATATGGTGGACGCCTCTTCCCAGGTGGTTTCGGGAGACGAGATTCCCTCCGGCATATTAAATGAGATCATAGAGGCTGAAAAGAGCAGCTTCGAGACAATGATAAAGGCTTACGGGATGGATCTCGAGTCCTATCTTTCATCGCAGGGACTTACCGAGGAAGAATATAATGAGCAGATACGGGTTTATTCCGAAAGCGTTGCAAGGCAGAAGCTTCTTGTGCGCGCTCTTGCGAAGGCTGAAAATATAGAGGTAAATGAGAACGATCTCAAGGAACAGTACGAAAACTACGCCCAGGAATACGGCTACTCCTCGGCGGATGAGTTTAAGAAAGCAGTGGAGCAGCAGGATGGAGTCGAGACCTTTAAGGAAGCCGTCCTGACAAGGAAGGTGGAGGAGATGCTCTTCGCAAACGCAAATATAACAAATCCCGAAGAAGTTATCTGGTAAGACCCCTATATTTTTGAAGGATTAATCGTAAATAATAGTACGGA
>CAMNBW010000232.1 GCA_946533525.1 uncultured Lachnospiraceae bacterium | reverse complement strand
GCAAGCTCCGTCCTTCTCTTTAAGTCGGTCTCTGACTTCAGCATTATTGAGGTTATACCCGTTACCGCATTTATCGGGGTCCTGAGCTCATGGGAAACATTGGTCATAAAGTCGTCGGTCCTGCGGCTCACCTGCTCGAGCTCCGCCATCATCCCGTCGTAGTCCGCAAGGTCGGACTTCCTTTTGTTGACCGAAGTCTCGGCTATCCTGGACAGGGTGAAGACAGCTCCGATATGCAGGAGCATCCTTAAGACGTTCAGGGTACTGACCCTTATCCCCGACCCGGAGGTTATGGCGAGATGGTAAATAAGCAGCAAAACGTATGCTCCGAAGGCCATCCTGATAACGGACTTTTCCTCGGTCAGGGAAAACACTGCAAAGATTATGGCCGCTATAATGGAAACATCATGAAGACTTGTACGGTGGATACCGTAGAAAAACATGGCTACAGAAAAAAAGCCGCCGTAGATCCTTAGCCTTACGGCAGGAGAAAAGGCCTGGCTTATATGCATCCACCAGACCGCGACGATGCTTAGAAGCATCACTATGGGTATCCAGGGCTCCCAGCCCAGAAGAACGGTTGCCACTCCAAGGGCTGCGGCTCCCATAGTATAGAGGATGGGAATTACAAGCTGGATCCACTTCCGGTTTTCTTCCATGTTGGTCTTAATATCCACTTATATACCCCCTTATGTTATCTTATATACTTTATCACCCACTGCGCACCGCGCCGGATTTTGCAGGATTATAATTCTCTTAGCTTGTACTCCGTATCTTCATCAATCATAGCCAGGACTATATCCGCGTATTCCGGGTCGAACTGTGTTCCCCGGCCCTCCGCTATCTCCTCCCTCACCTTCTCCTGAGGCAGAACGTCCCTGTAGCTTCGGCGGCTGGTCATGGCATCATAGGCATCCGCAACCGCGATTATGCGCGCTTCTGCGGGAATGTCCTCTCCCTTAAGCCCGTCGGGATAGCCCTTGCCGTCATACCTCTCATGGTGCCAGCGGGCCCCGGTAACAAGCCCGGGAAATTCAGAGATATTCTTAAGTATCCTTGCCCCGAGCACCGGATGATTTTTGATCTCCTCATACTCCTCATCCGTAAGCTTCGCGGGCTTATTTATGATAGAATCCGAAACTCCTATCTTCCCTACGTCGTGAAGGAGCCCCATTATATATATGTTTTCCTGCTCCTGCTCGGATAACCCCAGGCGCTTCGCTATCTCCTTGGAGTATTCGGCGACCCTCGTGGAATGGCCGTTGGTATAGGTGTCCTTTGCGTCCACCGCCCCGGAGAGGGCCTGGATTATCTGCGTCGACATCCTCTCTATCCGCTTCTGATGCGCCACCACCTCCTGGGTCTTTATCTCGACCTCCTGCTCGAGCGAAGTTTGCAGCCTTATAAGCTCCAGGATATGGCGCACCCTGATTAGGAGCACCTCCGCCACAAAGGGCTTTTTGATAAAGTCCATGGCTCCGATGTTAAGGCCCTTTGTCTCGGTCTCGCTGTCGTCGTCCGCCGTCAAAAAGATCGTCGGGATATTGGCAAGCTCTTCCTTCTCCCTTATCCTGTTTAGGGTCTCGAACCCGTCCATTTCGGGCATATGAATGTCCATGAGAATGAGATCCGGGATATTTTTTTCCAGGAACTTCAAAGTCTCCCCGCCGGATTTAAGGCAGCTTACGCGCATGCCCTCTCCGGTAAGGATGTGACTTGCCATTCTTAAATTAGAAGTGTCGTCATCCACGACTAATATCCATTCACTCATAAATATAATTATACCCTAATATCCTGTGTATAACAAACTTTTCCGGGCTTGCAGCCTGGGTTTCGGCTCGGTTTACATAACTCAAACTCACTCTCCCGCTGCCCTTTCAAACAACGCCACTGTCTCTATCCCCGTGGTCTTCGGAAACATATTTACGCAGCAGGCTTGTCTTAGGATGTAGCCTGCCGAAAGTATCGCCTCCATATCCCTTGCCAGTGAGCTTATCTTGCAGGAGATATAGACGAATTTTTTTACCCCGTAGCCCATCAGCTCCGACAGGGTCTTAGGGTGTACCCCTTCCCTTGGCGGGTCTACTATGAACATATCCGGCACCGCTTCGAGGCTGTCTAAGATCTTGCCCACATCACCGGCCAGAAAGACCGTATTTTCGATATTATTAAGCCTGGCATTCTCCTTCGCAGCGCTGACCGCCTCCTCCACAAGCTCCACTCCGTAGACCTTCTTCGCAGAGCCGCTCATAAGCTGGGCTATGGTTCCCGTCCCGCAGTACAGGTCAAAGAGGGTGTCTACATGGGTTTCCCCCACATACTCCCTGACCTTGGAATAGAGTTTTTCCGCCCCCCGGGTATTGGTCTGAAAAAATGAAAAGGCCGTCACCTTAAACTTAAGCCCGAGGATCTCGTCGTAAAAATAATCCTGTCCGTAGAGCACCCTTGTGCCCTCATCCTTTATGGCATCCGCCGGGGAATCATTGACCGTATTTAATATCCCCGCGATCTCCCCCTCAAGGCCATTTAAGTTAAGGACGCAGTCCTTAAATTTCTCTATAAACCCTGCGCTCTCCGCCGAGGTCGTCACAAGGTCTATAAGGAGCTGCCCGGTATTCTTCCCCTTCCTTACAAGGAGGTGTCGCAAATACCCCTCTCCGGTGTGCTTATTCCTGAAGGTCACTCCCTCGCGCCGCGAAAGCTCCAAAACCGCCTTAAGGATCTCCGTAAAGTCAGCGTCGGCTATGTTGCACTTATCCACTGTGACCACATCGTTAAAATGGCCGGATACATGCATACCGAGGTTTAACTCTCCCCCCTTTACGGCGTCACCAAAGGAAAACTCCATCTTATTCCTGTAGTTGTATTCCCCGGGGGAGCTTACCATGCCCTCAAACCAGCCTTCGCCTAGGCCACCCTCGAAATTTTTCGCCGCATTCTCAATGAGCTTCTTTACCTGCTCCTCTTTTAGCCCCTCTTCCGCTTCTATGGGAAGGGTCTGGTAGGAGCAGCCCCCGCACAGCCTGAAATGCGGACAGGCTTCGGCGGTTTCCATCGGTGAGCTTTCAAGTATCTCTTTCAGGGCTCCAAGGTATTTTCCGTTCCGCTTTTTTTTCACAAAAAAGGAGACCGTCTGACCGGGAATGGTATTTTTGACCACACAAATACCATCCTCGGTTTCCACGATCCCCTTATTCGGAAAAACAAGTTCATTGACCCTTCCGGTCATGAGCTTAATTTTTTTCATATATTATTTTGCAGATTC
>CAMNBW010000231.1 GCA_946533525.1 uncultured Lachnospiraceae bacterium | reverse complement strand
TAGTTTACATAAAATAAGGAGAGCGTTTTGACGGATACTAAGATCACGAAAAAAGATCAGCTTGTTTCGGCAGTCCTTATGTGCCTTGGACTCGCTGTGACAGCTGCATATATATACCTTAAGCCCGGGGACCTGATGGACGCATCGGTGTCGGGCGACCTTCTTTTAGGCAATTACCTCAATACCAACGGAGGGCTTTATACCACGGCCTGGTACTACGGCAGAAGTCCGCTGATAGTTAATATCCAGATTTTATATAAGCTGCTCCTTCGCTTCCTGCCGGTGGGCTTCAGGCTTGTCAGGGTCATTTCCGCCGTGATCTTCGCCATGCTGATGGCGGGAAGCTATATTTTCATGATGAGCGAGTGCGGCATGAAGAGAGAGGGCCTTTTAAGCGCCGGCGTATTCATGCTGCCCTTCGGACACTGGTACGCAAAGTTCTGTCTCTTCGGCGGAGAGAGGGCGATATACGTGTTTGCGGCCTTTTTATCCATGGGCCTTGTCTTTATGGGGATGAAGATAAGGGAGTTTAAACGGGAGAGGCTTAAAGGTATGGCGGTACTTGTCATTGGCTGCGCCGCGGCCTTCCTCACCGGTCTCGATTCTTCGCTTATGTTCAGGGTTTTCTACCTGCCCCTCTTTGTCGCCGCCCTTATTATGGCGGTGAGCTCCGGGAAAAAGGGCTTTTCCCTGTTTAGCAGCGGGGTTATGCTTGCTGCCTCCTTTGCCGCCAACGTGCTTTCAAATGCCATGATAAAGCCCTGGTTTATCTGCGAAGATCCTGTTAAGGATAAATTCGTCTACCTTTTTAAGGAAGGTTTTTTTGACAAATTGTACGACGCCTTTAATTTCTTCGGCTGGATAAGGGGGGCGTCCATCATGAGCCTGAACGGCGTTTTAAATGCCCTGGCTCCTCTTATGAGCGTTCTCGTCATTTTCTCTATAGTACGTGTGGGAGGCCGGTTTAAAAGGCTTAAGGAGAGCCAGCAGTTTCTTTGGGTATACAGTTTATGCGCTTTCTTTACCGGGGCACTCATCTTTTCCTCCACCCCCGATTACGACTATCAGGACTGGATAGTAATTCTCGTCTTTTTCGCAGCGGTGACTGCCATAGAGTTTAGTACGGAGGAGCTGTCCTTCTTTACTGCGTTTAAAGGCTTTGCGCTTCCGGCGGTATATATCTGCCTGATTTTACTCAGCATATCGGAGTTTATAAGTCCCAAGACCGATGCCAACGGCTATACGGTGAAGCTTGAGGATGCGGCCGGCTTTTTGGTTTCAAACGGATATGATAAGGGCTTTGCACCCTATGACTGGGCCAATATACTTAGCGAAAGCTCTGACGGGGAGCTGGATACCTATGCGGTTTCAGGAATGGAGAGCCTTGCAGGGCTTTGGGAGAACTGGAATTTAAGGCAGCGCGATCAGGCAGTGGAGCATATGTCGGTTAAGCCTGAAGGAAAATTTTTTATACTTGTGCCCCATGACAGGGAATATGACGAGGGGGGAAGTATCTTAAGCGGCCTGGAGGAGAGCCGTATCTTTGCGGACGATAGCTGCGAGATCTACGGTTTCGGGAATATGGAAGAGTACGAGCAGTCCGTTAAGAGCCTCCGGGGTGAGTGATATTATGAAGAATTCGAGATGGATCCCCGTGCTCATAAACTGTATAGGACTGGCGGCGCTATTGGGCTTTTTATGGGTAAGATATGAAGCGCTCTTAGACAGCGACGCCGCGGCGGAGATGCTGCTGGCAAAGCTTCTGACCCAGACCGGCGGGATAATGACGGACAGGTGGTACTATTCCACGGAGCTCAGGGTCGTTAATATGCAGCTTCTGTTAAAGCTTGCCCTGATGTTTTTTGCGGATTACAAGCAGGCGAGACTATTTGCCAGCTTTGTCTATATGGTGCTTATTGTCGGCTCCTTCCTCGTAATGATGAGGTCCGCGGGGCTCTTTAAGGCAGGCCTTCTTGCTTCGGCCTTCCTGCTCTTTCCCTTTAACGAGCAGTATGTGGAGTATCTTTTGGTCTACATGGGATACGGGGTCTACCTGTTTTTCTCCTTCCTCGTGATGGCTACTCTTTTTGAGGCCTTAAAGTGTGTGGATTTTCCCGAAGGAAAGGTGTTTGCGGTCTTTAAGGGAGGGGCAGGGAAGGTGAAAACGGCGGTCTTTGTCCTCGCCGGAGGGATCCTGTGCTTTATCGCTTCCCTCAACAGCTTCAGGCAGCTTATGGTTCTCAATATGCCCCTTTTTGCTGCGGGGGTCGTGCTTATAATTTATGAGCTCTACTGCGGTTGGAAAAGAAGCGGCAAACTGGAGCTATGCTTTGCAAGAGGCCTGTTTTTAACCTGTATTTCGGTCTTTTACGCCTTTGCCTCCCTTTGCGGAGTAGTGGCCAGCAGGCTGCTTTTCAGCGCATATTTTTCGAGCAGTAAGGTCTATCAGTGGAATTCCTTCCAGTTTCACAGCCTGTATGACTGCCTTATAGACATCGCCAACTATTTCGGCTGGACCGGCTATGGGGACATATTCAGCCTTTCAGGCCTGGTAAATCTGTGCTCGATAATGATGGCGGTATGGACCGTATACTTTACGGTGCAGATGGTCAAAAGCTTTAAGAACAGGACTGACAGTGAAAAGATACTGCTCTTATACACCCTGTCGGGCATGGTCATTCTGATCTTTATGTATTCGATGATAAATATGTACCAGTCTAAATACTGGCTTGTCATAATGCAGTTCGTCTATACCATACCCTGCATAATCTTATCCGAGAGCGGGAAAAAGAGCCATGCGGCAATATATGCCGGGTTCATACTGATATTGGCCTTAAGCAGCCTAAGCTTCTATAAGGTCACGGAAATAGACGAAGAGAAGAGCGCATATGTGGAGGCTGAAAAATGGCTTACGGAGAACGGATATGAGAGGGGCTTCGCCAATTACTGGCAGTCGGACCTCTTCGGCGAGCTCTCCGACGGGCGCCTGGATATGTATACGATGGACGAGGACGTTGAGGGCAGCGTGGACAGGCTCTATGAGCTGAAAAGCATAAAGCCCTGGCTTCAGGATAAGAGGCATACCGAGGAGCTGCCGGAGGGCGAATTCTTTGTTATGTTAACCAAAAGGTATTTCCACTTTGACAGGCCGGAGGAGGCAAAGCTCCTTTCCCTCCCCGAATACCTTATATATGACAATTCCTATGTAAAAATATACGGCTTTGAGGATATGGACGAATACAGGGCGGCCATGGAAGCTGCAGAGTAAGGAG
>CAMNBW010000230.1 GCA_946533525.1 uncultured Lachnospiraceae bacterium | reverse complement strand
AATACTGCTCTTTAAGGACAGGGTTTGTAAAAAGCTCTTCCTTTTCTTCCTTATATCTTTCCCAGAGAAATCTCCGCTCATGCATGGCGTCGAGCTTTATCTTCTCGGTTACCTTCTTAAGCTCCTCCGCTATCTTTTCCGTAGGGTTAAAGCTTTTCCTTTCACAAGACAGCAATATCCATCCGGTAATGACGAACATCGCCCCGTTGACGATCAGATTGGAAAGGCCCTGGCGCTGTCCGCCGAAGATATTGAGCCCGATAAAGAAAAGCAGCAGACCCATATAGGCGATCACCAGAAGCAGTTTGTAATTTTTAGAAACCTTCATAAACCGTGTCCCGTCTTTCTATGAAATCAAGTAATAAAATACATACAGTTAAATCCTATTATAACACGGCTTGACAGTGACATACAAAAAAATTACTCTAAAAGTATAGAAAAACAGGCAGGTATCAAATATGGAAGAGATCAAATGGTGCATAAATAAAATGCCGAAGGACGGCGACGAAAGGCTGTCAATAATGAGTCTTGAAAATGTCAGCAAGGCGCAAAGCTTTCACCGCAGCTTTCCGCAGTACAGCGTTACTCCCCTGGCGAGCCTTAAGGGAATGGCGGAGAGGCTCGGGGTGAACAATATCCTTGTCAAGGACGAGAGCTACCGCTTCGGTCTAAATGCTTTCAAGGTCCTGGGGGGCTCCTTCGCAATGGCGAAATATATTGCGGGAGAGCTGGGGAAGGACGTATCCGAACTGGACTATGACTACCTTATAAGCGATGCCCTTAAAAAAGACTTCGGTCAGGCGGTCTTTTTCACGGCTACCGACGGCAATCACGGACGGGGAGTTGCCTGGGCCGCAAAGCGCCTGGGACAGAAGGCAGTAGTCCATATGCCTAAGGGCAGTACAAAAATGCGTTTTGACAATATCGCGGCGGAAGGGGCGAAGGTCACCATAGAGGAGGTCAACTATGACGAGTGTGTCCGCATAGCCGCCAGGGAGGCCGCCGAAACAGACCACGGCGTCATCGTTCAGGATACCGCCTGGGAGGGCTACGAAGACATTCCCTCCTGGATAATGCAGGGCTATGGGACCATGGCAGGGGAAGCTGCCGAACAGCTCCGCTCCGTAAAGGTAAACCGCCCTACCCATATCTTCGTGCAGGCCGGCGTAGGATCCCTGGCCGCTGCCGTGGTGGGTTATTTTACCAATCTCTATCCTGACGCTCCGCCTAAATTCATCATAATGGAGGCTAAGGCTGCCGACTGCTTATACAGAGGGGCCGAGGCCGGGGACGGAAGCATAAGGACTGTCGGAGGGGACTTAAATACGATAATGGCGGGACTTGCCTGTGGCGAACCAAATACCATAGGCTGGAGCATACTAAAAAACCATGCCGATGTCTTTCTTTCCTGTCCCGACTGGACGGCAGCAAGGGGCATGCGTATGCTGTCAAGCCCGGTCAAGGGCGACCCGAGAGTTATCTCCGGAGAATCGGGAGCCGTGGGTATGGGAGTCCTTGCAGCCATAATGGAGGACGAAACCTATGCAGAGCTTAAAAATGCGCTGGAATTAAATAAGTTTTCAGATATATTGATGTTCTCGACGGAAGGGGATACAGACCCCGAAAGATATGAAAAAATTGTATGGAAAGGAGAGTATTGATATGGGACTTGACTTCGAAGCGATCAAAGCGGCAGCGGAGGCCAAAAAGGACGATATGAGCGCCTTCCTTCGGGCCATGATAAAATGCCCGTCGGAAAGCTGCGAGGAAAAAGAGGTCGTGGAATGCATCAAAGCCGAGATGGAGAAGCTTAGCTTCGACAAGGTGGAGATCGACGGCCTCGGAAATATCATAGGCTGGATGGGTGATGGCGATAAGGTGATCGCCATCGATTCCCATGTGGATACGGTGGGAATAGGCAACAGGGACAACTGGGAGAGCGACCCCTACGAGGGCTACGAGACCGACGATATAATCTACGGCCGCGGAGCCTCGGATCAGGAGGGCGGTCTTGCCAGCGCCGTGTACGCCGCCCGGATAATGAAGGATATGGACCTTATACCCAAGGGCTATAAGCTTATGATAGTCGGCTCGGTTCAGGAGGAGGACTGCGACGGAATGTGCTGGCAGTATATTGTCAATAAGGACAAGATCCGCCCCGAATTCGTGATCTCAACCGAACCCACGGACGGCGGCGTCTACCGGGGGCAGAGGGGCCGGATGGAGATACGTGTGGACGTAAAAGGCATCTCATGCCACGGCTCAGCTCCCGAAAGAGGGGACAACGCTATCTATAAGATGGCGGACATAATAAACGACATCCGCGCCCTGAACAACAATGGCTGCGACGACAGCACGCAGATACGGGGTCTGGTCAAAATGCTCGACCCGAAATATAATCCCGACCACTACGAGGACGCCCGCTTCTTAGGCCGCGGTACCTGCACGGTTTCCCAGATCTACTTTACGTCTCCCAGCAGATGCGCCGTTGCGGATTCCTGTTCGATCTCGGTGGACAGGCGAATGACGGCAGGGGAGACCTTTGAGAGCTGCCTCGAGGAGGTGCGTGACCTTCCTAGCGTAAAAAAATACGGCGAGGATGTAGAGGTCTCCATGTATATGTACGACAGGCCCTCATGGACCGGGGAGGTATACGAGACCGAAAGCTACTTCCCGACCTGGATAAATAAGGAGGAAGCCGCCCACGTTCGGGCGCTGGTGGAGGCCCATAAGGCGCTTTTCGGCGAGAAGAGGATAGGCTCGCCCTCGGCGATGCACCTGCGCGAGGGCCGTCCCCTTACGGATAAATGGACCTTCTCGACGAACGGCGTGGCTATTCAGGGACGCTTCGGAATTCCCTGCGTAGGCTTCGGCCCGGGCGCAGAGAGCCAGGCCCACGCCCCGAACGAGATAACCTGGAAGCAGGACCTTGTCACCTGCGCGGCGGTCTATGTAGCAGCCCTGAATCTTTATGATCCCTCCGCGATGACTGGGGATGTATCACAGTATCGCGGGTAAGTTTGACGATACAAGGAGCTGAAACGGTGGTATATATTCAAATAATAAGCCTGACACACTTAGATAGCCGAAGTGAAATATACAGTTCCGATTCAGGGCGTTCGAGCTTGCGCCGGCACTTGCGAGCGTATTTTGCGAGCTAGTACCGCTGCGCAAGTCGTCGAACGCGAGTGTCCCTGAAGCGGAACTCGTATATTTCACGGAGGCCTTTACGGAAAGGAAAATAACAATGGCAGAAAATTTACAATATTATATTGATAAG
>CAMNBW010000229.1 GCA_946533525.1 uncultured Lachnospiraceae bacterium | reverse complement strand
AATTGATTGTCTTTTGTCTGTCAAAATTCGAGTAGGGAAGATGAAATCGCCCCCTACTCGCCCGCGAGCCACGCTCCGGCGCAGCCGGAATGATTCCTCTGCGCGGCTCTGCGATATATTAACAATAAAATAAGAATTAACGAGGTTTAAAAATTGCTGTTACAGGTAAGCGGTATAAGTATCTCCTTCGATGGGAAAAATATATTAAATAAAGCTTCATTTACCTTAAATGAGCACGAAAAATGCGCCCTTGTCGGGATAAACGGCGCCGGCAAGACCACGCTTTTAAACATAATAAGCGGACAGCTTGAGCCGGAGGAGGGCAATGTCTCCTTCGCTTCGGGCACGACCTTCGGCTATTTAAAGCAGGAGGTTAAAGAAGGGGGCGATAATTCCATATGGGACGAGGTCATCCTGGCCGCTAAAGATATAACCGATATGGAGGAGCGCTTAAACGCCCTGGAGCAGCAAATGTCCGCTTCAACCGGTGAAGAGCTGGAAAAGGTGACCAACCTCTACACCGCCTTAAGCCACGACTTTAAGCTTAAAGGGGGCTATGCCTTAAGAAGCGAGGTTACGGGCATTTTAAAGGGCTTGGGCTTTAGCGAGGAGGAATTCGATAAAAAGGTCAATACCTTATCCGGGGGGCAAAAGACCCGGGTGGCCTTATCCCGCCTGCTTTTAACCAAGCCGGAGCTGGCTATCCTCGATGAGCCGACGAACCACCTGGATGTGGCCGGAATAGAATGGCTCGAGGTCTTTCTTAAAAACTATCCGGGAGCTGTGCTCATCGTATCCCACGACCGTTACTTTTTAGACAGGGTCGTGGATAAGGTAGTGGAGCTGGAAAACGGCGTATCCCGGGTCTTTACCGGGAATTACTCCGTCTATGCAAAGAAAAAGGCCGCCATCAGGGATACGGAGCTTAAGGCCTATTTAAATCAGCAGGCCGAGATAAAACATTCCGAGGAAGTCATAAGCAAATTAAAGCAGTTTAACCGTGAAAAATCCATAAAGCGGGCCGAAAGCCGCGAAAAGATGCTCTCAAAGGTTGAGCGCCTCGACAGACCCACGGACTTAAACGACGCCATGAAGCTTAAGATCACCCCCTCCATTACCAGCGGCCGGGATGTGCTGCACGTAGAGGCTTTGAGCAAGTCCTTTCCCGGCCATCCCCTGTTTGAGGATATAAGCTTCGACCTCATAAGGGGCGAACGGGTGGCCCTTATAGGAAATAACGGCACCGGGAAGACCACGATGCTAAAGATACTTACGGGGTCTCTAAACGCCGATTCCGGGGAATATACCTTAGGCACCAACGTGCATATCGGCTACTACGACCAGGAGCACGCGGTCTTAAACCACTCAAATACGGTATTTGACGAGATCTCCGACGCCTATCCCGATATGAACAATACAAGGATAAGAAATACACTCGCGGCCTTCCTCTTTACCGGGGACGACGTATTTAAGCTTATCGGCGACCTCTCGGGAGGCGAACAGGGCCGGGTCTCCCTTGCAAAGCTAATGCTCAGCCGCTCCAACTTCCTGATACTCGACGAGCCCACCAACCATCTGGATATGACCAGCCGGGAGATTTTGGAGGAAGCCCTAAATTCCTACGAGGGCACTGTGCTCTTTGTAAGCCACGACCGCTACTTTATCAATAAATGCGCTACCCGTATCTTCGATCTGACCGACAGAAGGCTCATCGAATACAAGGGAAATTATGACTATTATCTGGAAAAAAGAGAGGACTTAAGCCGCCGGCTCTTAGGGCACGACACAAATACCGGCTCCATGAAGACAGGGACGGCTCCTTCAGCCGCTGACGGCTCAGGAAAGGAAAACTGGCAGGAAATGAAGCGGCGCTCCGCAGAGGCCCGTCGCCGTGAAAACGAGATAAAACGCTGTGAGGAAGAGATTGCTTCCCTGGAAGAGCGAGCCGCCGAGATCGACGCTAAGCTCTGCGACGAGGAGGTGGCCCGCAATTCGGCCCTGTTAAACGAGCTCTCCGAAGAGCGCGCCGGGATCGACGAGCGCCTCGAAGAGCTCATGGAGCAGTGGGAAACACTGCAGGAATAAATCACAAAAAGGGGTATCGCCTCAACCCTCGAGCCTTGACTTAACAGCCTTGATAAAGTCCTGGGTATTAAGGGCGTGAACCTCCTTTAATTCGGTTATGCCCGCGAGGTCCTTTGTCATATAGCCGCTTTCCATAGTATCTATAGTGGCCTTGTCCAGCCTGTCCGCAAAATCCTGCAGCTCCTTAATTCCGTCGAGCTCACCCCGCTTCCTTAAGGCTCCGGTCCAGGCAAAGATCGTAGCCACGGAATTGGTGCTGGTCTCCTCGCCCTTAAGGTGCTTATAGTAGTGCCTCTGCACAGTGCCGTGAGCCGCCTCGTATTCATAGATCCCGTCGGGCGAAACCAGTATCGAGGTCATAAGCGCCAGTGAACCGTAGGCTGAGCTCACCATATCGCTCATAACGTCGCCGTCATAGTTCTTGCAGGCCCAGATCTCCCCGCCCTCGGAGCGCATGATACGCGCAACCGCATCGTCTATCAGCGTATAGAAATACTCTATGCCTGCCTCTTCGAACTTCGCCTTAAATTCCTCCTCATAGATCCTCTGGAAAATATCCCTGAAATTGCCGTCATAGATCTTTGAGATGGTATCCTTCGTTGCGAACATGAGCTTCTGCTTCTTATCGAGAGCGTAGGCAAAGCAGCTTCTCGCAAAGCTTTCTATAGACTTGTCCACATTGTGAACCCCTTGAATTATTCCGGGTGACGTAAATTCATGTATGGTCTTTCTGACCTCTTTGCCATCGGCTCCGGTGAAGACGAGCTCCGCCTTGCCCGGCCCGTCTATCTTCATCTCGGTATTTTTATAAACGTCACCGTAGGCATGCCTTGCGAGGGTTATGGGATTTTTCCAGTTCCAAACATGGGGAGTTATGCCCTTTACGATGATCGGTGCGCGGAAAACCGTCCCGTCCAGCATGGCTCTGATCGTGCCGTTGGGGCTTTTGTACATGCTTTTAAGGTTATACTCCTTGACTCTGGCGTCGTTCGGTGTAATTGTTGCGCATTTTACGGCAACTCCATATTTCTTTGTGGCATTTGCAGAGTCCACGGTGACCTGGTCGTCGGTCTCGTCCCTGTATTTTAAGCCGAGATCATAATACTCGGTCTTTAAGTCTATATACGGCAGCAGCAGCTCATCCTTTATGATCTGCCAGATCACCCGGGTCATCTCATCCCCGTCCATCTCCACCA
>CAMNBW010000228.1 GCA_946533525.1 uncultured Lachnospiraceae bacterium | reverse complement strand
GATCAGGACATCTACGGAAACAGAAGTGATTCGGATTATTAAGTGATGGAGCAGCTATGAGCTATGAGTCAGATATTACTGGGGATAAAACCCAATTTAATAGAAGGGGGAATACAAGGAGCATGGGGAGCGAAGGGATCACCATAAAAAGCGACATTCTCAATTCGCTTGAGACCAGGGCCGAATATGACCCGCTGACGGAGGTTTATAACAGGAATGCTGCAGATGCCAATATCCGCGAGCGATTAAGGCTTGAGAGCGAGGAGAGGGCGGCGATAGTGATGATCGAGATCACGGATATACGTCGGATCAATGAAAGCTACGGCCATCACGTCGGAGACCTTATATTAAAGGCGGCCGCGAAGCTCATCGAAAGGAATTTGGGGAATGATTCGGTGTTGGGACGCAACAGCGGGGCGCAGTTTATAGCCTTTATAAAGGACAGGGACGGCGCAAAAGCCGAGGATATAATAAAGAAGCTGGGAGATGCGAAACGCGTTGTGGAATACGAGGGCGAGGCCTACGAATATAGTTTTGCGATAGGTTACTGCTTATGCCCCGATAAGGGGATATTGCTGCACGACCTCGCGGCAAAGGCCTGCCGGGCTATGGAGAAGTCCCGGGCAGCGGGCGGTGAAGTGATAGAATTTGAATGATTTACAGTGGGCGTTGATTAACGCTCCTCTATGGATTTTGAAAGGAAGATTGAGCTATGCCGGAAAATAATGGTGAAAGGGAGCTGAGGCCGGATGAAACGATGATACCCAAGGGTCTTCCCGGAGGGTTCTTTATCTATAATGCAGGAGAAAAAGAGGAGCTCTGCTTTGCGGACGAGAATGTCATAAGGCTTTTCGGCTGCTCCTCGATGGAGGAATTCCGGGAATATACGAATAACAGCTTTTTGGGAATGGTGTACCCCGAGGATCTGGAGAAGGTGGAAGGGGACATACAAAAGCAGACCATGTTCGGGGAAAAGCGTCATGACTACGTGCGCTACCGCATTCAGGCCAAGACCGGAGAGATAAGGTATATAGAGGATTTCGGGCATCTTTTGCACGGAGAGAACGGAAGAAGCTATTTCTACGTCTATATCGTGGATGTGGATAAGGACGAATATTATAACCGGAATAAAAACAGCTTTGCGGAGGCCCAGATCCTTTCGCTGAATTCCGAAATGGATATACTCACGGGTCTCTTTAACATGCCGCGGTTTTACGAATGTGTCCAGGAGGAGCTTGCGAACGGGGAAAACGGGCAGCAAAAAAACACCATTGTTTACATGGATATATCCGACTTCAAGCTCTTTAACGAGCGCTTCGGCTTCCAGAAGGGCGACGAGCTTTTGTACAAGGTGGCGAGGAAGCTTTGGCAGAACTTTGGTGAGCATATAATAGCCAGATTTTCGGACGATCACTTCGTGGTCTTTACCCACGATGAAAACGTGCCGGAAAAGATCGAGGATATACAAAACGCCGTTTCCGGCATGGTGGAGGGGACCAAGGTGACCCTTAAGGCGGGCATATATTATATGAAGAAAGAGCACTGCGACGTAGGCTTAGCCTGCGACCATGCGAGGCTTGCCTGCAATGATTCCAAGCAGAGATACGATATAAATTACAGCATTTATAACGATGAGCTGACAGAGCGCCTTAAGAGGCGGCAGTACATCGTCCACCATATAGACGAGGCGGTGGAAAAGGAGTATATCAAGGTCTTTTACCAGCCCGTGATCAGGGTAAAGACGGGAGAGCTTTGCGGCTATGAGGCCCTGGCCCGCTGGAAGGACCCGGACGTGGGGATGCTGTCCCCGGCGGATTTTATTGAGACCCTCGAGCAGTCCCATCTTATACATAAGCTGGACAGCTTTATAATTAAGAAGGTTTGCGAAGACTATAAAAGGCTAAAAGAGGCCGGGGAAGCCCTGGTTCCGGTCTCCATAAATCTTTCAAGGCTCGATTTCGACCTGTGCGATATAGGGCGGATCATCGACGACTACCGTGAGGAGTACGGCGTTCCGAAGAACATGCTGGACATAGAGATAACGGAGAGCGCCTTAAACGACGATTCGGAGGGGATGAGGAAGGAGATAAAGAGACTCAACGACTCCGGTCATCAGATATGGATAGACGATTTCGGCAGCGGGTATTCCTCGCTCAATGTTCTGGTGGAATATGTCTTTGACGTATTAAAGCTCGACATGCAGTTTTTAAGGACCTACGATCACAATGAAAATATGGGTAAGCTCCTGGCGCAGATCGTGGCGGTAACGAATAAGCTCGGGAAGCTTGCGCTGCAGGAGGGAGTGGAGACTAAGGAGCACTATGAGTTCCTTAAATCCATCGGCTGCGAGAAATGCCAGGGCTATTATTTCGGCAAGCCCCAGCCGATGGAAGAGACAAGGGAAACCACCCGCTCCAAAGGGATAGTCTGGGAGAAGGTGGGGGCTTAAATTTATGCGCTTATATATCCACCTCTCCCGTAAATACGGTCTCGGCGGGGCCGGTCATATAAATATCCCCGCTTTCCCGGGACCACTCTATTGTCAATTCGCCTCCGCGCAGTATGAGCGTGGAGGTGTTTTCACATTTTTCGTTTAAAACTCCGGCGGCCAGGACCGCGCAGGCGCCGGTGCCGCAGGCAAAGGTCTCTCCCGAGCCGCGTTCCCAGACCCTCATTTTAAGATGCGTCCGGTCCAGAACCTGGACGAATTCGGTATTTACCCTGTCGGGGAAGAGGCTGTTATTCTCGAATTTCGGACCCAGCTTTTCGAGCTCAAGGCTCTCCGTATCGGGAACGAAGATGACGGCGTGGGGGTTTCCCATTGAAACGCAGGTTATTAGGTATTCCTTTCCGTCAACGCTCACGGGTTCGGAGACGATTCTTTCTCCGGGGAGGTTTACAGGGATGTTGGCCGGGTCAAAGATGGGAGCTCCCATGTTAACGGTAACGGCGCTTACCTTTCCGTTTTCGGTAAAGAGTTTAAGGGTTTTGATGCCGGCGAGGGTCTCGACGGTGATCTCGGTCTTGTCGGTAAGGCCGTTGTCGTAGACGTATTTGCCAACGCAGCGTATGCCGTTGCCGCACATTTTTCCGCGTGAGCCGTCGAGGTTATACATTTCCATTTCAAAGTCAGCCTTGTCAGAGGGGTTGATGAAGATCATTCCGTCCGACCCTATTCCGAAGTGCCGGTCGCTTAAGCGCCGGGAAAGTGCCGCCTTGTCCGCGACCTGCTCCTCGAAGCCGTTTACGTAGATATAGTCATTTCCAATTCCATGCATTTTTGTAAATTTCATAA
>CAMNBW010000227.1 GCA_946533525.1 uncultured Lachnospiraceae bacterium | reverse complement strand
CTTAAATTCCTTCTTCTTTAAGAGCTCCGAAAAGATATTGTCCTTGAAGCGGGTGCCGAAAAGCATGTTTGATATTCCCTCGGGACTGTTTAACTCCTCATCGTCCAGATTGGTATTGCCGTAGGCTATATCATAGTCCCAGACCGGGCCGGCATACAGCCTTTCATTACCTTTGTCCTTGTAGTAATAGGCGCTGTATTTTACCGAATCATAGTTTTTGCTGATCTCGTCCACCAGATATTTATCCGCAAAGGAGGTGCTGTCCATATAATCCTCATAGTGCCTGCCTGTCTCTTCGCAGATCCCGTCTTCCGCATAGACCGCGTCCTCCAGCTGCTGGAACTGATTATAGATATACTCCGTCTCCCCGGTGGAAGGATATTCCGGCGCCGTGATCTCCAGCCTGTAGCCCCTGTCGGTATTAAAGAAACCTGTGACAGGGTGGTGTGAGAGATTCCCCTCTATAAGATAGCCTCCCGAAATATCTTCGGGTTCATTTTCAAGGACTGTTCCCTGCCTTCCCGACCACTGCTCGGTGGGCAAAGTCTTAAGCTTCGCTTCCGGGTTGGCCTCCTGATTCTCCTGCTCCAGATCGGCTATATCCACCCTGTCTTCTCCTATTATGTTCTTTTCGCTCAAAAGATAGAGCCCGCAGTAGTCCCCGTTAATATAAAGCTCTGTAAACTCAGCCTTTGGCGTGTATTTTAAGTCCGAGTTATCCGCCATCATATAGGTTATATAGTTCCTCATGAAAGACCCGTCATAGACATTGCTGATAAGACAGTATTTATCGGTCTTTCCGAGTCCGGCGAGCTCCGTATCCGTTTCAAAATTCAGGTTATAGGACTTCTTTTCCAGCTCGTTTACCCAGCTCGAACGGCCATGCCCTTTAAAGCTCTTAAACTCTGTTTCGGTATCTGTCATGCCATATGGATCGTAAACCCTGACGCTTCCACTCTCTTTGTGCGAAATATCGGAAAGTATATAGTCCATGGAACCGGAGGCAGTATTAATGAACATCGAATATACCTTGTCCGAAAACATTACCGAAAGCCTGGCCTTGAGCCTTTCGCTTCCTGTCGTTATCTCTATTTCAGGCCCTCCGGTCAGCCTTTTCAGGTCGATCGCCTGCCCGTTCTCTATCTCTGTGTTGCCTATGCTTAAACTCATGCCCTCCGGCAGTTCGAGCTTTACCTCTTCCTTCCTGGCCCATCCAGGCAGAAAGACCATACATTCATTTCCGCTGACATAGAAGTTTGATCTGTTGTTTCCGAAGCAGACCGCAATGTCCCCGGCCTCGGGCTCCTCTTCGGGTATTTGCATGTCATTTGCATAGTACCTGTCCAGATACTTAAGCCTGTTCCGAAGATATTCCTCCAGAGTGCTGCTCAGGGCAGCCACGTCCTCAACCGAGCTTCTGGCAAAATATCCGGTTTTTGTAAGGTAGCTTATCTCCTCCTTAAGCGCTCCTATAACCGTCTCCTCTGACAGAATAGTACCACGGTGGGAATCGAAATGTTCTTTTACCCTGTCCAGTATTGCCGGATCCTGTTTGATGAGCTCCTGAAGCGCACTGTCTCCCACTATGTACTTTTCATAGCTGTCGGCCACGTTCAGAGTATACTCGGTAAGGTCGTCGGGCAGGTTATTGAATAAATATTCCAAATGCCTCGGGAGCCTGTAGCATTTACTTCCGCTGCCCTCGCCCCGCCTCAGAACAAACTTATTCTTGACCATATTTTTGGGCGCATATACTGTTTCAATAAAGATCGAATAAGCTATGAACTCATCGATGTCCGCCCCGGAAAGATCCGTCTCCGTAACACTGTCACATTCCTCAAGCGTATCCGACCCTCCAAGGCCAAGGCTCTTTTTATCATAGGGAACCCTGACAAGATATAGCCCACTCTTCCTGTTGTCCACAAAGACATAGGAATATACCATATCGAGCCTTAAATCGGAATAGCCGTCCTTTTCACAGATACTGTTCCATATCCTGCCAGCCAGCATTTCATTGACTGCAAATTCGCTCTCCATGACCGAGTCCAGCTCCCAGTCGTCATCCTCCCTTAACCCAAAGAGCTCAGCGTCTATCTTCCTTAAATAATGACTGTCAGCCATGAGGTGCAGCCCGTAATTTATATGGCTGAACACATTGTCCTTTTTCTTCTTTTCATGCAGACGGGCATAGCCCTTATAGGGCCTTAATAAGGCGCTCTCTCCTCCCGTCGTATCTGCTATGCTTATGCTGCCGTATAGGTCGTCGCCTTCCCTTTTTTCAGTCTGAAAGCTCACGGTGGGAAGGGCGGTAAATACTATGCCGAAGCTGCAATATTTTTCCCCCTCCACATAGAGACCTTTAAATTCATGGGCCTGTTCAACCGCCTCCGCCTTGTCGTTAAGAGGAGTTTCTTCCAATATATAAAGCTCCCCCCCATTTTCCCCCGTGAGGTACCCCTCCCAGGAGGGCGTATCCAGCTCTTGGCAGACATAAAAACAGTTCTCGTACTTGTCATAGGCTGCGGGAGCACCGTTGAAGATAAGGGCTGAGTTCTCGGCGGAAGCTTCCTCTTTTCCGCTGACCAGAGTCTCGGCCTGCTCACCGGAGACCGGTGTCATCCCCATTATGCCGTCGCCCTTATGATTAAGATACGAAAGGGTAAAAAAAACAGCCAATACGGCCAGGGCCAATATCAGCAAGACAGCTTTCAGTTTTACAGGCAATGTCGTTTTCACTGGCAACTACTAAGAACTCCTGAGTTTCAATTGAAATATCCGGGGTAAAATCCGGGTTGAAATACCCCATTTATGCGCACGGATCTTGTAAGGAAACATGCCTCTAAAGAGGCCAAGATCCGGCGCAGGAAACGTCAAAGAAAAAAACTTTGACGTTTCCTATGATTGTAATATAATCGAGAGTAAAATATCAACTTTTTAAAGGAGTACACTATGCGTTCAGATCACATTACCATCAATGTAACAGACATGAAAAAAAGTGAGGATTTCTACGGAAGGATCCTCGGCCTCAAGCAGCTTGAAACAGTGGATATGGGAGACCATGAGCTGCACTATTTCCAGATTGAAGGCGGTCCCAAGGTTGAGCTTATCTGCTATACTGACGACTTCGGAGAGATGCATCCGAATTCCAAGACCGCAGGTCTTTTCCGCCACCTGGCCTTTTCCTGTGAGGATGTGGATGCCCTCGCTGAGAAATTTAAGGAAAACGGAATAAAGATCCTCGAGGGCCCGGCAGATGTAAAGAAGCTGAACTTCCGCAACATCATCGCCCAGGATCCCAACGGCGT
>CAMNBW010000226.1 GCA_946533525.1 uncultured Lachnospiraceae bacterium | reverse complement strand
ATTGCCAGCTCCTTACAAATTTTTTACACTTGTTTATATTATTCTTCACTGTGGAGCCTGTCAATAAATTGTTTCCGAAACTGCTCATATTCGTGGGCGTCTATCGCAGCCCTTATCTCCTCCATAAGGTGGTTGTAAAACCACAGGTTATGCAGGGTGCAAAGCCGCATTCCCAGCATCTCCTTCGCCTTCATAAGATGGTGGATATAGGCCCTCGAATACCTCCTGCAGGCCGGACAGCCGCACCCCTCTTCGAGAGGCTTATCGTCGAGCTCAAAGCGGGCGTTCATCATATTAAGCCGCCCGTAATGGGTATATACATGGCCGTGCCGGGCATTTCTCGTAGGATAGACGCAGTCGAAAAAGTCGACCCCGCGGTACACCGCCTCCACAATATTTTCCGGCGTCCCCACCCCCATTAGATAAGTAGGCCTGTCCTCAGGCAGGCAGGGAACCGTTACATCCAGGATGTGGTACATCTCCTCATGGGTCTCCCCTACGGCAAGTCCCCCTATGGCATAGCCCGGAAGATCGAGCTCGGCGATCTCTCGCGCCTGCTCAACCCTTATATCCTCATATACCGCTCCCTGGTTTATCCCGAAAAGAAGCTGCGAGGGATTTACCGTATCCGGCAGGGAATTTAGCCTGTTCATCTCCGCTATGCAGCGCTTAAGCCAGCGGGTCGTGCGCTCGACCGAAGGCAGCACATAGTCCCTGTCCGCCTTGGCGTTGGGACATTCATCGAAGGCCATCGCAATGGTGGAGCCTAAGTTGGACTGAATCTGCATGCTCTGCTCGGGTCCCATGAAGATCCTGTGCCCGTCTATATGGGAGCGAAAGGAAACCCCCTCCTCCTTTATCTGCCTGAGCTCAGCCAGAGAGAACACCTGAAAGCCGCCCGAATCCGTGAGTATCGGCTTGTCCCAGCTCATGAATTTATGAAGTCCCCCCAGCTTTTTAATGGTCTCATCCCCGGTACGAACATGGAGGTGATAGGTATTCGAAAGCTCCACCTGGGTCCCCAGCTCTTCCAAATCCTCGGTGCTCACTCCTCCCTTTATCGCCGCAACCGTTCCCACATTCATAAAAAGCGGCGTCTCCACAGTTCCGTGAACCGTGGTAAAACGCCCCCTCTTAGCCCTTCCGTCCTTTGTTAAAAGCTCATAGTTCTTCAATTGTCCACCAATCCTATCTCCGAAACATATTCCTCCAGGCAAAGCCCCCTGTCCATTATCTCGTGGGCCGCCGCCTCTCCAACATAGCGGTAGTGCCAGGGCTCGAACTCTATCTCGGTTATCTCCTCCTTATCGGCGGGGTATCTTAAGATAAAGCCGTAATCGGCCGCATTTTCCTTAAGCCACTTTCCCGCATCCGTATCCGCAAAGCCCGCCTCGAGAACGGTGTAGTTCTCGGTAATAAAGTCGAAGGCCAGGCCCGCCTGGTGCTCGCTGCTTCCGGGTATGGCCACGGTCTGGCTGGCAAGGTCATAGGCCTCGTCAAACTCATAGCCCTTCCTCAGATAGCTCTTCACCTTTTTATTGAAAAGCTCCTCCTGTCTTTCAAAATCCCTGTAGGGGGAACAGATATAGAGCTTTACCCCGTCCTCTTCGGCTCCCTTTATCATATCCAGCACATGGCGCGTTACCCGCACATCGCTCTTAATGGCGCCCTTTATTGTGCTGAGTTCAAAATCATAGTCCGCAGGAAGCCGGTGATTTTTATTTATCAGGATAAGCGACCAGTCCTCATCGAAGCCGGCCTCCACCATCCCCTTTTCCTCGTCGTAGATAACCGTGCCCTCAGGTGCCGAAGTTATCTTATTGGGACGGACGCTGCGGGCTTTCTCCGCTTCCTCCAGAAGTCTTTCTATATCGTCGGCAGAAGCGGTGTGGTGGGAGCTCGCCGCTCCTTCGGCCTTTGCCTCATCATCCTTAAGGCCGGTCACTTCGACCTGATCTACCTCCACTACGCCTTCATCGGTATAAAAATAAACGCCGCTCTGCTCCTCTTCCTCTTCGACCTCTGCAGTGGCCGCCTGGGAAACGGGCGCAAAGGACACAGTGCCCAAAAAGATCACGAAGACCGAAAGGGCAGCCATAAGCTTCTTTTTATGGGTATTTAAAAAGACATATATATTATAAAAGATAAGGTAGAATACCAGCGCGATCGTGACAGGTATTCTCAGAGCCTTATGATCTTTTCCGAAGGAAATGAGCCTTCTTGCAAACCTGCTGTTCATCATCCCTCTAACTTATGCATCAGTATGCAGTTGCCGGCCCTGAACTCGATCTCGGGTCCGTTCATCAAAATCGTCCTGTCCTTGTAATTGATCTTAAAAAAGGTTATGGTATCGGACTCATTATTCATGGACAGCAGGTACTTATTGTCATACGAGACAGCTATATCCTTGGGGAAAAGCCCTGAAACCGGAAGCACGAAAAGCTTCTTCAGCATACCGCTCTCCTTGTCGCGCTCGAAGGCCGCCACGGAATCGTCTCCCGCGTTTGAGCAGAAAACATATTTATCGTCGCTTGAGATCTGTATCGCATAGGCCTCGTTCGCATAGGGCATCTTATCCTCGGGCAGGGTGGAAACCGTCTGTATCTTTTCAAATTCAGGCGAATTGTTCCTGTCCTCGTAGGTATAGACATCGACTATGTTCTTTATCTCATGGATGACATAGGCAAAACGCCCGTCATGCGAAAACTTTATCCGGTGGGGAGCTGAGTCTATATCGCTTCTGACTATATCGGCGAGATCCAGCTTGCCGGTCTTGTGATTTAGCCTGTAGACCTTGACGTGATCCATCCCCACGTCCGTCGCACAAAGATATTTATTGTCAAAGGTCATCTTCACGCAGTCCACATGGGGCCGGTAATTACGCTCTCCAACTCCCATCAGACCCTTATGGTAGATCTCGTCGCATATCCTGTTTACGCTGCCGTCGCTCTTAAGGGACAAAACCGTGACCTTCCCGTCATGGTAGCCCGCCACGAAAATAAACTTATCATCATAGTCGGTGGACAAATAGCAGCCTCGCATTCCGTTAATGGATTCTCTGTTAAGATATTCCAGATTGCCGTCGGGAAGTATCTTAAAGGCTACAACTCCCTCATCCGTAATGGAATAGAGGAATTTATTGTTATGGGAGATAGTTATATATGAAGGATTGGTTATCTCCACCTTGGACTTTTCGGTTATTCGCCCGGTTTTCTCGTTGTAGTCGAAAACCCTTATTCCGTAATCATCCCCACGATTCCTGTCACCCTGCATAAAACCGCCCTGGGTATAGCCTCCTCCGTATACTACATATTTTGCGTCGCCCATAGTCTGCTCTCCTTATATTCA
>CAMNBW010000225.1 GCA_946533525.1 uncultured Lachnospiraceae bacterium | reverse complement strand
TATTATGTGTTCGATAATGGCGCTTACGGATAAAAGCCTGTCCCGGGACGATTTTCGGGAAGGCTTTATGCAGACGGTTTCGAGAGGCCCCGACAGCAGCCGCGTTGAAGAGACCGCTTCGGGATATATGTGTTTTCACAGACTGGCAATAATGGGCCTGACTCCCGAGGGGATGCAGCCCTTTTCCCTGGGGGAGGATAAAGTAGTCTGCAATGGGGAGATATACGGTTTCAGGACTATCAGGGAGGCTTTGAGGGGAAAGGGCTATTCTTTCGTGAGCGATTCTGACTGCGAGATACTGCTGCCCCTGTATCGGGAGTATGGAACGAAAATGTTTGCAGACCTCGGGTCGGAATTCGCAATGGTCATATACGATTCGAAAAAGGACAGTTATATCGCAGCCCGGGACCCCATCGGCATACGCCCCCTCTATTACGGGTTTTTAAAGGGCTCCGGGGCCATAGCCTTTGCTTCGGAACCGAAGAATCTGACGGGTATCTGCGGTAAGGTTATGCCCTTTCCGCCGGGACATTTTTATGAGGACGGAGACTTCCACAGATTTGAGTCCCTGACCGAGGTTCGGGAATTTATAACGGGGGACGTGGACAGGATCTGCGCCGGAATTAGGGAAAGGCTTATTAAGGCGGTGGAGGCAAGGCTGGATGCAGATGCGCCGCTGGGCTTCCTCCTTTCGGGAGGTCTGGATTCCTCCCTTGTATGCGCTATTTCAGCAAAGCTCCTTGGGAAAAAGATCAGGACCTTTGCTATAGGTATGGATACGGACCCCATTGATCTGGGCTTTGCTGATCAGGCTGCAAAATTTATCGGGGCGGACCACCGGCCTTTTTATATGACGAGGGAGCAGGTAATAGAAACCCTCCCGGAGCTTATTAGGCTCCTCGGAACCTGGGACATAACGACGATCCGGGCTTCCATGGGAATGTATCTTTGCTGCAGGGCGATACATGAAAATACCGATGTGAGGGTGCTGCTTACGGGGGAGATCTCGGACGAGCTCTTCGGCTATAAGTATACTGACTTTGCGCCTTCGCCGGAGGCTTTTCAGGCAGAGTCGCAAAAGCGGATAGATGAGATACATATGTACGATGTTTTGAGAGCCGACAGGTGCATCTCCGTAAATTCCCTGGAGGCGAGGGTGCCCTTTGGGGATACGGAATTTGTGAAATACGTTATGAGTATTGACCCTGCGGTCAAGATGAATACCTATGGCTGCGGTAAATATCTGCTGCGCCATGCCTTTGAAAAAGACGGGATTTTGCCGGAGGGGATACTTTGGAGGGATAAGGCGGCCTTTTCCGATGCAGTGGGCCATTCTCTTGTAGACGACCTGAAGGAATATGCTGAGAGTAAATACACTGACAGCGACGTTTTGAATGCGGGTAAGAAGTACCCTTACTGCACGCCCTTTACAAAGGAGAGCCTGTTGTACAGGGATATTTTCGAAGAGTTTTACCCCGGGCAGGCGGAGATGATAAAAGCTTTCTGGATGCCTAATAAAGAGTGGGAGGGCTGCGATGTCAACGACCCTTCCGCCCGGGTGCTGTCAAATTACGGAAAGTCGGGAAGTACCTGCGAATAGACCAGTCGGGAGAAAGTTCTTTGATTGAGGAAAAGAACCGTCCCCTTGATTGAATGGAGGAAGATTATGTCGGTTAAATATGTGTTTGTAACTGGAGGGGTGGTATCCGGTCTTGGCAAAGGGATCACCGCCGCATCCCTGGGGCGCCTCCTTAAGGCAAGAGGGCTTAAGGTCGCGGCGCAAAAGCTGGATCCTTATATAAATGTAGACCCGGGGACCATGAGCCCCTATCAGCATGGCGAGGTCTTCGTTACGGACGACGGGGCCGAAACTGACCTCGACCTGGGGCACTACGAGCGCTTTATTGATGAAAACCTGAATAAATATTCCAACCTTACAAGCGGGAAGGTGTACTGGAACGTTCTCAATAAGGAGCGCAGGGGGGAGTATCTGGGTTCGACGGTGCAGGTGATCCCGCATATTACCAACGAGATCAAGGAATTTGTCTATAAGGTCGGCAGAAAGACCGACGCCGATGTGGTGATAACCGAGATCGGCGGGACCATAGGAGACATAGAATCCCAGCCCTTCATAGAGGCGGCGCGCCAGATTTCGCTCGAGACAGGGCGGGAGAACAGTCTTTTTATACATGTTACCCTGGTGCCTTACCTCCATGGCTCCGAGGAGCACAAGACAAAGCCTACCCAACATTCGGTAAAAGAGCTGCAGGGGATGGGAATTCACCCGAACGTCATTGTGCTGCGCTGCAACGAGCCTCTGGAGGAGTCTGTTTTTAAAAAGATTTCCATGTTCTGCAACGTAAAAGAGGACTGCGTCATCGAAAACCGCACCCTGCCAAGCCTCTATGAGGCGCCCCTTATGCTGGAAAAGGAGCATTTTTCCGAAGTGGTATGCAGGGAGCTGGGTCTGGTCACAGGGAAACCGGATCTTGCCGAATGGGAGGAGATGGTCAAAAAGATTGAGTCTGCGAAGGATACGGTTAAAATAGGTATCGTCGGGAAATATGTACAGCTTCACGACGCCTATCTTTCAATAGCCGAGGCTTTGGGTCATGCGGGCTTTAACCTGGGGGTTCGGGTGGATATAGAATGGGTGGATTCTGAGCATGTGAACCCGGAGAATTCCGAAAAGGTATTGGGAGAGCTGGACGGAATCCTTGTGCCCGGGGGCTTTGGCGACAGGGGAATAGAGGGGATGATAACTGCGGCAAAGTATGCCCGGCAAAACGGTGTGCCGTATTTCGGTATCTGCCTGGGGATGCAGATAGCGGTTATCGAGTACGCAAGGAATGTGGCCGGTATCGAGGATGCCAATTCCGGCGAGTTCGACGAGCTCTGCGCCCATAAGGTTATTGATTTCATGCCGGGACAGTCGGATTATGTCGCCAAGGGCGGCACCCTGCGTCTCGGGAGCTATCCCTGTGATATATTGGAAGGAACCCTTATGGAGAGGTGTTATGGGTCCGGTAAAACCGAAGAGCGTCACCGCCACCGCTATGAATTTAATAATGATTATCGCCGGGTTCTTAGCGATAAGGGACTTGTTATCTGCGGGGTGTCTCCCGATGACAGCCTCGTTGAGGCGGTGGAGGTGAAAAACCACCCCTTTATGCTCGGCGTGCAGTTCCACCCGGAATTCAAGTCCCGCCCCAACCGCCCCCACCCGCTCTTTACCGGGTTCGTGGAAGCGGCATGTGATAAGGGGATGGTTCTCTGATTGAAGATAAGGATGAATGATTGATCCTGTTCACTTGGTTAGGAAGGGGCTGTCGCAATAGCAAAAATGCACAAAATTTTCGTGCTCGTGTCATGACGA
>CAMNBW010000224.1 GCA_946533525.1 uncultured Lachnospiraceae bacterium | reverse complement strand
TGCTCTTCGTCAAGAAAAAGAATTTAAGATGTTATTATAATTAAGAGGCAGTTATAATGGGCTGCAGCGCGCTGACGCTGCAGCCCTCATAGTCAACAGAAGTAATTGAACAACATCCCCGTATACATACTGGTTGCATAGGGATTAGGGAAGGTGCGGCCGGGATTCCTGTACTCTACCACCGTCTTATCCACATAATCCATCGGATTTAGCGCTATCTTATTGGACTTGGTCAAAAGCGCATTCGTAAATCTCTGGATCGAATTCATCCTCGCCCCGTCTTCATCGCCTTCCATGGCTTCGCGCAGTCCGTCCTGGTCCACCGATATGGTATTGTCGTCATTGACGTTTAAGCCCAGCGACCCAAGGGAACCTTTATAGAAATTCGCCAGCGTGTTTATCTCCCTGGTAAATTTGGTCGACTTCCCGTAGTTGGCCGTAAACTCCGCTGCCCGTCTGATAAAATCGTTATAGCCTCCCACAAGGGAGTTGATATTTTCCGTAAGGGACTCCACATCCGCTTTTATGCCTATATGCGCAGCCTCTCCCTCCGCACTTTCACCCTGTAAGGTAAGCTCATATGTCTTATCCACGGTGAAGGTATTGGAATAGGCGTGCCGCTCATTTCCATTGATAAAGAAAGTGGCATTTTCCGGCTGCGTCGCAACATTATCTATACCGAAGTAAGCAACGGCCCCCGCCCTCTTTGAAGTGTTGTCATCCGTAACCCTGAAGGACAGCTCCCCGTCGTCCCTGCGCCCCGTAGCGGTACTGGAAAGCTTTAGAGCCGAATATCCGTTATATTCATTTAGGGAAGCTGTAACACCGATATTCGATCGGTTTATGAGTCTGGAAAGCTTGTCCTCTATATCGTGGGCAGTATCGCCTTCTTCCACCATGAACTGGAATTCATAGTCCGTATCGTTTACATGGATATCGAAGGAGTACGTATCCGGCTCAAGGGCCATCTCTCCGTCCGGGATATAATTTCCTATATTTTCCTGACCCGTAGCCAGATTTTTGACTTCTATATCAAAGGCCGGCGCCTCTCCCGCGGCTTCCTCGGAGCCTATATATTTGGCCGTTACCACGCTCTCGTCAGACGAGGACGCCGTTTTCTTATCCAAAAGCTGGGTTGAATTATCGTTGGAGAGCTCGCCTATCACCTGTCTCAACTGTCTGGCATTTTCCTTAAGCGACACGGCATACTGCTTGGTCGCATCGGAATTGTCGAACAGATACAGGGGCGAATCCTTCGACTGCGCCACTATCGACTTATAGATATTCTTTAATTCGTCCTTTTTATGGGTATCAAAACGAGTACTGCCGGCGGCTGACATGCCGCTGGTGGTCAGAATATTATTATAGATATTAGTTAATGAAAATGTCGACATAAGCTCCCCCTCCTTTCATCCGTGAGTTAAGGGGTATAAACGCACAAATTCAACCGCGCATAAAACCTACTTCTCCGTATAAAATCCTTTTATACAAATCTACATTAGCACATATAATAGGAAAAAACAAGTGCCTGAATAATTAAAAAATCTTAAATTTCCCGGGCCGCATCCGAAAGGGCCTCGGCGATAACATCGTCCATATCGAAGTATTTGTACTTTCCCAGTCTCCCTCCGAATATGACCCTGCTCTCCTGCCTCGCCAGCTCCTCGTACCTCTCATAGAGCTCTTCGTTTTTTCTGTTGTTCAGAGGATAATAGGGCTCGTCCCCCTTCTTCCATTCACACGGATATTCACGGGTTATGACCGTGGTATCTCCCGCCTTGTCACTGTTTTCAAAAAACTTATGCTCTATGATACGGGTATAGGGAACCTCATATTCTGTATAATTTACTACGGCATTGCCCTGAAAGCTGTCCGTATCAAGCTCCTGCGTTTCGAACCTGAGGCTCCTGTATTCGAGCGCTCCTAAGGAATAGTCAAAATACGCATCTATCTGGCCTGTAAAGACGGTTTTTTTCGAGATCTCCTCCAGTTCCTTCCTCTGCTCAAAAAAATCCGTCCCCGTCCTGACCTCGATATTGGGCGAATCCAGGATTTTCTCTACCAGCTTTGTATAGCCGCCTATGGGGATTCCCTGGTATCTGTCGTTAAAATAATTGTTGTCGTAGACAAATCTGAAGGGAAGACGCTTGATGATCTCGACGGGCAGCTCGCTGCACCTGCGCCCCCACTGCTTTTCGGTATAGCCCTTGATGAGCTTTTCGTAGATGTCTCTCCCTCCAAGGGAAAGGGCCTGCTCCTCTAAGTTTTTGGGCTCCTTTATATTTTCCGCTTCCACCTGCCGGCGGATCTCTTCCCTGGCCTCCTCAGGAGTTATAACCCCCCACAGGGCATGAAAGGTATTCATGTTAAAAGGAAGATTATACAGCTCTCCCTTATATATGGCTATAGGAGAATTGGTATATCTGTTGAATTCCGTATATTGGTTGACATAATTCCAAATATCGACGGAATCCGTATGGAAGATATGGGCCCCGTAAACATGGACATTGATGCCCGCCCTCTCTTCCGTATACACGTTTCCGCCGATATGGTTTCTCTTGTCTATGACCAGGCACCTTCGCCCCCTGGCTGCAGCCTCGGCCGCAAATACCGCGCCATAGAGGCCCGCTCCGACTATCAGAAGGTCATACATGCTTTAATCCGCTTCCCAGATGGGAACCTTGCCAATCCTTGAAAGGCATTCTCCCACACCGATTATGATGAAGATAACAGGAGTACATATTATCTGCTGGTAGCAGAAGAAATTGTGCGCCATATAGGATACTATGCACATTATAGGCGCCACAAGCTCCGGAACATCCTTTATCTTTGCCGAAAACCTCTTTATAGCCGCGATGAAAATACCTGCATAAGCTATGCCGCCCAGGAGACCGATGTTTATTATCTGGGTCATCCACTCATTGTGCGCGCAGGTAAGAATGGTATTTTCTCCGAATTTCTCCACAAGCTCCGCCTGGTGGTACTTATATACGGTATTATAGAAGCCGTCCGGCCCCGCTCCGAAAAGGAATCTCAGAGGATCGTCCGTCATTGTATCAAAGAAGGATTTAACAGTTACTACCCAGGACAGGCCCCTGTTATTTCCCCAGTTCCAGCCGTCAAAATACAGGTAGTTGTTATCGGTGCTTAAACTCTCGGGCAGAAGCCCCTTGGAGTTCAGTACGATATACAGCACTCCCAGCACCAGCCCTGCTCCCAGCACAATTAAATATATGTAGCGTATCTTTTTGAAGTTAACGATTTCGAGCTTTCCTTCCTTGATACCTTTAAGCACCAATACATAGAGAGCCGCAAAAACGATTATCGGTATCCACAAAAGGGGACTTTGCGTCATGAAGGTCATCATTCCCCCGAGCTTGACCGCCCTGTCGGGAAGCGCCATCTG
>CAMNBW010000223.1 GCA_946533525.1 uncultured Lachnospiraceae bacterium | reverse complement strand
AGTATCGTCATTTAACATATGCTTGTTATTCATTTTTAAACTCCTTCCGTCTATTTTGAAATAGAAATCATTGATTGTTCTATTATAATATACGCTTTTAGTTATTCATATGGCAAAGTTCTGAGAAAAATTTTCGAAAAATCTGCGCGGGAAGGGGCGCGAAGGGGCGGCGCGGGCAGGGGCGCGGCGCGATCAAGCTCGTCAAGGATATGGTTACGGCAGCTTATCGATAACAACAGGAACCTTTACCTGTGCCACCGTTGCATTGCCTTTGGCGTATTTTTTCATGAGCTTCGTACACCACCCCTCTTCCATGAGCACGAGGCCGCAGGGATTAAGGAGTTTATTTCTGTAGGCGGCATACTGTATGAGTTTATCACACAGACCCTTATCCAGGGCGTCGGCAAAGGCCTTCTCATCGGCAGGAGCTCTATCGGGTTCAGGACATCCCAGGGGGGTGTCAGGAAGTACTTTGTTATACCCTTTACCTGCTTCAGTATGTTTCCTGAAATAGCGCCCTTAGGGATTCCATATTTCGTTTCCTGAAACTTAAGCTCCAGACAGTCGGCACCGAGACCCGGCTTAAAGGACCTGCCTATAGTGTTCCGATAGTACTCATCCACTACGCCAATGCACATGCACGTTCCATAGTTCCTGTATTTTTCAAGCTCCGCAGCCGATACCGGGATGTGTTTGGGTACACCGACACTTCCGGAGCTTAAGGCATAGTGAACCGGCCTTTCGGCGCATAAGAGATTCTCTTCATCATCCAATACCATTCGTCTTATATACGGCTCAAGTGTGTCATAATCACATAAAGGAACTTTATCCTGATATTCCCTGATACTGTGTATGTTCGCAAAATCATATTTCTTCCCGTATTCCGTGTCCTTGTTGTCATGCAGAAGCTTCATCAGACCTGCCGCCAGAATTCCTTTTTTCTTCTTTATTGTCATCAATCTAAAAGTACCTTCCATTTATCACTATTCCGCTACGAGATAAATTATACGTTTGTAGTTGCTTTATGAAAGAATTTATCATAAAATTTCTTTATAATTTAAAGCATCCTTAAAATATATGAGCGGAGTAGCTATGAGCTATAAGTCAGATATTACCGGGGAGAAAACATCTTTAATAGAGGAGGAAATCCATTATGGCTGTAAAGGAAAAGAAACGTGCAACCAATAAAAAGGGCTACGGGGTAAAGTCCATAAGCGCAAGACTGCTTATCATACTCGTTCCCATCGTAGCAATATTCATCGTAGGCCTTACACTTTTTGTAGCGCTTCAGGCCAGGACGGTCATCATAAGCCGGGCCAAGAGCGAGCTTCATCAGGAGTCGCGTGCCAATGCCAACGAGATCTCAGGCAGGATGGCATCCCTGCGGGAATACTACACTGCAGTAGGACAGACCCTTGAAAGCACTCCCTTTAAGGACAACAATGAAATTTTTGATTGTTTCCAGTACACGGTAAACAACTTCCCGGAGGCTCCTACCGGGCTATACATCGGTTTTGACGATATGGACTATATCGACTGCTCAGGCTGGGTCCCGGACGAAGGATATGACCCCACCAGCCGTCCCTGGTATACGGATGGAATGGGAAAAAAGACCCTGTTTCTTTCAACACCCCGTATGGATATGTCTACCGGCGGGGCCTGCGTATCCATGTCGAAAGAAGTCACTCTTAAGGACTCCCGTCACGGAGTAATGTCAGTGGATATTTTCCTCGATGATATTGCGAAAGAGGTTGCAGTATATACTCCCGGAGGCACCGGCCAGGCCATGCTCTTCGACGGCTCAATGATAATCGCCGCGCCCCAGGAGGGCTACAACGCAACAGATGTCTCCGAGCATACGGACGACAAATTCCTCGGAAAGATAAACAGCGTCGTTACAGGCGGCGGCTCCAGCGAGATCAATGAGATCGACGGAAAATATGTTTCCTTTGACCCTGTGGAAGGCACAAGCTGGACCATGGTGTCCTTCGTGGATAAAAAGGATGTTCTGGCCGAGATCAACACCTTTATCGCCATCAGTATCATAATAATGGTAATAGCAGTGGCGATCATCATCGCAGTCATGCTCATCGTTATAAGCCGCGTCATCACAAAGCCCACCGCAGTTCTTACAGAGAGCATTGCCCATATCGCAAACGGAGAATTTATCGATATAGATATTTCCAAAGCCGGGGAGGACGAGATCGGCGATATGATGCGAAATACCCACTCCCTGACCGAAACTCTGCGTGAGGTGGTCACAAACGTTAAAAGGGCTTCCTCCAATCTTGGCGAATCCTCCGAAGAGCTGGCACAGACCTCAGGGCAGATTTCCGACACTACAGACGGCGTATCAGAGGCAGTTCAGGAGGTTGCAAAGGGCGCTACCGAGCAGGCGGATACCATACAGAAGGCTACCGAAAATCTTGCCACCCTGTCGGATGCAATTCAGAATGTCGCCGGAAATGCGGAACAGCTCGCCGCTACCGCCGCATCCATGAACGACGCCAGCCAGTCCTCGGCTGAAGCCCTAAGAGAGCTTTCCTCCAATATGGGCGCTATGGGACAGTCCATGGGCGAGATAACCGAGACGATGAAGATGACCAACGAGGCAGTTCAAAACGTCAACGCAAAGGTAGACGGCATTACAGCCATCGCTTCGCAGACCAACCTCCTTGCCCTTAACGCTTCAATAGAGGCTGCCCGTGCAGGAGAAGCCGGAAAGGGCTTCGCGGTCGTTGCGGAGGAGATCGGGCAGCTTGCCACAGAGTCAGCGCAGACAGCGGAGCAGATTAGAAGCGAGATGGCAAATCTCTTAAAGCAGTCCGAGAACGCCATCAATAAGACAGACCAGGTTTCCGAGATAAGCAACAGCGTTAACGAAGTTCTGAATAACACCGTTAAACAGATCAACGACCTCATCGAGGAGGTAGGCACCACCGTTGACGGAGTAAACACCATCTCCGCTCTGACGGAGGAATGCGATGCCTCCAAGGTGGTCATCGTGGATGCCATGTCCTCTCTTTCGGCCATATCCGAAGAAAATGCGGCTTCCACCGAAGAGACGAGCGCTTCCATGGAGGAGCTCAATGCGACGGTCAATGTGCTTGCAACCTCGGCCGACAACTTACACGGTATAGCCAAGCAGCTCGACAGCGATCTGGAGTTCTTCAAGCTCTGATATATTTATCGCAGCGTTTCACTGCCCTGCAGTTTGAAAGCAGACAGATGGGAAGACCTATTCCCGCCTGTCTGCTTTTTATAATATAAAACTTGAACAGAATAAAAGTTTAGCGTAAAATAAACCGAATATTTTTTTACAACAGAGGCTTATAAATGAGTATTTGGGATATTTATCTGGATCTGGATGCCCTCGAGGCAAAACGGGCATATAAGAAGAAACTTAAAAAAGAACTAAAAAAAGATAAGGCCGAAAA
>CAMNBW010000222.1 GCA_946533525.1 uncultured Lachnospiraceae bacterium | reverse complement strand
CCGTCCTTCGGCACGTCTGAGATCAAGGCTTTGTTTTCTGTCCTGTCCTTCTTTAAATAGGCCCTGTACTCTCCTTCGGGCGCCTTTGCCCCGCAGCATAAAAGCTCATAGGTCTTTTCAAACCAGCGCTCCGAAAAGCCTTTATTTAACCCGGCAAGCCCCGCGGCGCTTTTTCCCACGGCTATAAGCCCCGAGGTATTTTTATCCAGACGGTTGCAGACCGAGGGTTTGATAATGTCTCCGGGCCTGTAGTTTAGATATTTAAGGACGAGGTCATTTAGAGAGACCTCTCCCTCCCCTGCCCCCTGGGATAAAAGTCCGGCTTTTTTATTTATAAGGAGTATATTTTCGTCTTCGTATATTATGGACTTAAGCACATCCGGCCGCTCCGGGCGCTCAAGCTCACGGCTGCCATCCCTGCGGCTCTCCTCCCCGTTCCTTATCCTTCCGGATAAATCTGCTTTCGAGCCGGAAAACTTGCCATAAGTCTCCTCCGACAGAAAGAAATTAAGGGTGTCCCCGGCCTTTAAGACAGTATCCGGGGAAGCCTTCCTGCCGTTAAGCTCTATATTTTTATTTCTTATGAATTTAAAAATAAGAGACCCCGGAGCCTTGGGAAAGAGCTTTCTTGAGAGCTTAACTACGCTTAAGCCCTCCTCGCTTTTTGTGACCTCAAACTGCCTCAAAGGATGATCTCCTTTAAAAAGCCGGCCAGATTTTTATCCGCAGTCAGGATCTTAAGATTTTTGTCCGAGATATAGCGAAGCCTCTCCAGGTATTTATCATGATCGGTAAATATCTTTATATTCCAGCCCGCATAATTATTCTTTTTAAGCATATATTCCAGATGCCGGGTCAGTTCATTTATCTCCATTCCCTTATATTCCGAATAGCCGATGAGGTTTTTATTGGCGGTCAAAAAGACGTTTACCCCGTAGGACTTCTGCTGGGTCGTTACGATACAGTCGTAGAGCACCGGAGCCTCCCCGCGGAGGGCCTCGGTCTCCTCGAAGATCTCCCTTCTGCCCGTATTAAAGCGAAGATACATGACGAGGGAGACTATGCTCATGGCAGCGGGAACAGCGCTTATTATGGCTAAGACCACGAATATGCCCCGGTGCTGCGGGAAGAAAACCCTTGAGCAAAGATACAGGATAAGCGAGATACCCAAAAACAGGCAGGCCTTGAGTATGGAATAAAGATGCATACTCTTAAGGTAGCCGTAGGTGCCCTTGGGCTCTTTTAAATTGAAGGGTGATTTTACTTTCATAATAATAAATCTAAACTAACAGCTCTCTGAAATCCTTGATATAGTAGTCCGCCAGAGACTTCTTTTTATGCGTATCGGGCAGGGAATAGCCATCCTCCACCGCACAGACCCTCATTCCTGCCGCCTTTCCCGCCTCTATGCCCGCAATTATATCCTCAAAGACGATGCAGCGCTCGTATGGCACCTTAAGGTCATCCGCCGTCAGAAAATAAATATCCGGCGCGGGCTTGGAATTTTTAACCTCAAGAGTAGTTCTTACAGAGGCAAAGCACTCATAGATCCCTAAATTTTTAAGGCAGGCCTCAACGAGCATCGGCGAATTGCTGGTGGCAATGGCGCAGCCGATATTGTTATCGCCGCAGTATTTAAGGAAGTCCCGGACCCCGGGTTTTAATTTAATATCCCGGGCATAGACCTCGTAGGCCATATGGTTCCAGATATCCTTTATTTCCTCTATGGTTTCGGTGAGGGAAAAATGCTCTTTAAAATAAACGGCAGTTTCATGAAAGGACATTCCCTCGATGGCCTTCTGCACATCCCGGCTTTCGCTAAATCCCCGCTCTCCCAGGAATTTAATATCTATCTCCTTCCAGACCCACATCGAATCGATAAGAGTCCCGTCCATATCGAAAAGCGACGCGTCAAAATCCTTTAAGATACAATCCATTAATTTATAATTCCTTTAAAACTGCGATGAGGAATTTCCAGAACCTCTCGACCGAAGAGACGCTTAAGCGTTCCTTGGGTGTCCTCACATTTAAAATATCGGGGCCGCAGGATATAATATCGAGGCCGGGCATTTTAGAAGAGAGGATCCCGGTCTCCAGCCCTGCGTGAACGCCCGTGATCTCCGGGGCGCAGCCGTTTTGAGCCAGATACACGCTGTTCATTACCTTAAGAAGCCTGGAATCGCTCTTAAATTCCCAGCCCGGATAGTCTCCGAGCTCCTCGTAGCGTCCGCCGATGGTCTCCGTCAGATACCTTAATTTATCCGACAGATAATATTTCTCCGAGGCCACGGAGCTTCTGACAGCGGCCTCCAAAAGGAATTCTGTACCGCTAAGCCGCATGATCCCGATGTTTAAGGAAGCCTCCACAACATTAGGCGTCTCCCTGTCAACGCTCATCTTCTGTATCCCGTCGGGCAGGGTATTTAACAGGAAGACCAGTCTTTCCATGGTTTTTACGGTCAGAGCATTTTCCTCAAAGTAGCCTAAGTCGTTGCAGTATATCTGGATATTGTTCTCGTTGGCCCGGTATTCATTCCTTATCGTCTTTTCAAACTCCTCTACCACAGCCTCAAGCTTCGGTACGTCGTCGTCTGAGACCAGGATGGTGCAGTCCGCATCCCTGGGAATGGCGCTTACCATGAGGCCGCCCCTTATGTTTACGAGGTCAAATTTGATCTTGCTTCCAAGGATATGCAAAAGCCTCCCCATTATGATATTGGCGTTTCCCCCGTATTTATTAATATCCTTTCCGGAGTGCCCGCCCATAAAGCCGCTTACGACTATATTATATTTCTCCCCGCTCCTTAAGCGGTATCTGACGGGAAGCTGTATCTTGCCCTTAAGCCCTCCGGCGCAGCTTGTGATAAAGACCCCCTCCTTATTGTGGTCTAAATTTATAAGGGTCTTTGCGTTTAAGACTGAGGTGTCCAGCGCCTTGACGCCCGTCATATCGTTTTCCTTATCTGCCGTCAGCAGGATCTCCAGAGGCGGGTGGGCTATATCCTTCCTCTCGGCGAGGGCAAGGCAGATGCCTATGGCGATGGCGTTCCCTCCGAGAGCCGTCTTTCTTGAAAAGATCATATCCTCCATAACGTCTATAGGCAGGGGGTCGGTCTCGAAATTATGCCTGGAATCGGGACTCTTTTCGCAGACCATGTCGAGGTGCCCCTGAAGCATGACTATGTCCTTGTCTTCATACCCTTCGCTTCCGGGTACAAAGACTATGACATTGCCGCAAACTTCCCGCACATAGCGAAGCTCGCGTTTCTTTGCAAAATCACAGACATAGTCCGCAATAGCCCCAATATGCCCCGAAGGATGGGGAATATTGCATATGTCCTCAAAAATCTCAAATACTCTTTTCGGTTCCAGTCCTGAAAGAATTCCCATAGTCAGCCTCAAACAATTTTATTTTCGCCCTAACCCTTAAGTCTCCAAGGCTTAAGATTTGCCTTA
>CAMNBW010000221.1 GCA_946533525.1 uncultured Lachnospiraceae bacterium | reverse complement strand
GGTATGACCCCGCAGGCTATGAGCGCCGCCTTGTGAAGAGCGAACTGGTCGTAGGGGTTATTGCATTTTTGTATCTGCGAAACATCCGTGACCTCTCCCTTTACTCCCACGTCCTGGCTTTCAAACTCTATCTTAAGCTTATCCAGCCTCCTGACGGTTATCTGTACCGGCAAAATGCCGTTTAAGCTGATGGCCGCGTTCAGCACCACTCCACCGTTTTCGTTGCAGTAAGGCGGTGTATCCGTCCAGCCTCCGCCCCAGTTTACCCTTACGGGAAGCGATATATTGACCTCGTCCTTTGCAATATGGCAATCCTTTCTTTCGGGCAGGAGCTTTAAAGCGTTTTCGTACACCGCGTCCTTTATGGCCGAAAAGCACAGGGACTCGGGATACTCATAGTTATGCCCGTCAAAGCTCACCATATGCTGCTTCATATATCTGGACAGGGCGTAGTAGATCCTTATCTTAAGAGAAAAGTCCGCGTTTTTCGCGTCGTCCATCAATATATTATATATTTCGGGATTTATTCCCTGATTTCTGAAGGTCTTAAGCGAATCCTCATAGTAATCTCCGTTTAAGAGACTGTCGGTAAATATCCGGCTCAATACCCTGTTTTCCAGGTCGTCGTTTATCTCAAGCGCCCTTACCACATCAGCCCTTAAAAAGCTTTCAGCAAGGGAAAGGCGCTTCCTGCCTGCAAACTCCCTGCCGGCCTTCGTCGAAGGCTCCTGCATCATATCATAGACCGACAGAGCCTCCTTTACGGCTTCATCCTTTTTATCCGCAATCGGAAAGAGTTTCGCGTTCCACAGATCGTGGGGCTTTCCCTCCTCCCAGATCTCATCATAGGACAGGCCGTTCTTTTCAATAAAGTCCTTAAGGCTTCTTCCGAAAAGCTCTGCCCCGTCCCCGACCAGGGATTTAGGGTTGTCTCCGATGCCGTAGATACGTACAACAAATTTATCCTCATCCACCGGAAGGCAGTGCAGCACCACATTCTCCGGCACATCCACATTCCTTAACTTAAGCGAGGAAACTATGCTTCCGGCTCCGACAGTGGACTCGTCCAGAATATATGAATTTTCAAGATACACCCCGTCTCCGAGCTTTGACCTTCTTCCCACATAGGAGCCGTAAGCCGAAGCCTTTGGATTCGGAAGGGACGTTGAGAGCACACAGCTTTTCCAGTCCAGAAATTCCAGGTCGTCTTCGATGGAATTCATAAGCTCCGAAAGCTCCCTCGTCGTCCCGAAGTGGATAAATCTCGCAGGAGAAAGGCAGATAAGCCTCATCGAAAAGTCGTGCAGAACCTCCCATATCCCTTTCCTGCATTCGCGCAGTTCGTCGGTAAAATCTCCCTCGGGCTGCTCCTTATAGAAGCTCTCAAGGGTCGAATCCGAAGCCAGCGGATATAAAAAGTCCCCATAAAAGCTGATCCTCGCCCTGTTGTTCACGTAGCTTTCAAACTTCTTCTGATCGGGCTTTCCGTCCGTCGAGACAAGTGAATAAAGCGCCTTTAGTATGTCGGTATTAAAAAGGATGGCCCCGGTATCGAGGTCCACCATGCCGTGCTCGTTGACCGCTCCGGCGCTTTTAAGCTTTTCCACTGAAAGCTTATGAAGAAACTGTTTAACACAGCCCTTTCCGTCGTCTAAGAAAACTCCGTGATCCTTCCCCACTTCCGCAGGTTCCTTAAAGGATATAGCCAGGGCGCCGTTTCCCGGCACATCCATCTGCAGGGGATTAAACAAAAGCAGCACATCCCCCGACAGAATAAGCATACCGTCCTTTATCCTTGAGGGCATACCCGAAAGGGCGATTATAAGCTCGTCAAAAAGAGTGGAGCCCCGCCCGTCCGGAAGCTCTCTGGGGACAGGGGAAAACAGCTTGCCAACGGCCGAATACTGCGGTACACGCTTGGAATCTCCTCCTGAATGTATCACCAATATCCTTAAGCCATCAAATATATCCTCGAATCTCCCCTTTTTATTCTCACATTCCGCGATATACCTTAAAACGTTAAAGGTAGCCCCGCCGGAACCGATACGCTCTCCCTCCGGGTCCGGCAGTACGGCATAGTGAGTCTCCTTCGGAAGCTTTCCTGCCTTAAACCTGTGGTCAAGCTGTATCTCAAAAGCCTCGGCCTGGCGCTTGTTCGAAGCGGTGAGCACTATATAATCCCATTTGATAAAGCCCCTCTCATGCAGAGACCTCTCATAATCCGACCAGGAATCCGTATAGGACTGCTTAAGGAATAAATTTTTAAGCTTATTATATCTGTTCTCGTTTGATAAACCGGGTTTATCCATGAATAAACTCATCTCCGATTTTTACATTTTGATCAAATCGTATTCGCGGCTGCCTAAGCCTATCTTCTCCCCGTGTACGAGGCAGGCATCCCAGTTGACATTGGGATTGTTATTGTAGAACACATTGCCCTTATCCTCCCAGCCCTCGGAATAGATATTGTCTCCAAGCTGGGAATTGCGTATAGGCGTGGCCTTCTGGCAAAGATCGGCCGCTGCCATATCTATGGCGACGGGATCGAAGGAGGCCAGCATCCCGATATTAGGCAGGATCGGTGCGTCGTTCTCGCCGTGGCAGTCGCAGTTAGGCGATACGTCCATGATAAGGCTTATATGAAAGCCCGGATGGCCGTTTAACACAGCCGCAGTATACTCCGCCATCTTTGCCCCGAGGGAGGTAAGCGCCGTATCCTGCTCGCTGTCTATGGCATCGAAGGCACAGGCCCCTATACAGCGGCCGCAACCCTTGCACTTGTCCTGATCTATGACCGCCTTTCCGCTCTCGTAGCTTATGGCGTCGGAACCGCATTCCCTTGCACAGCGGTGGCAGTTCCTGCAAAGCTCGGGATCCACCACGGGCTTGCCGTCGCAGTGCTGCTGCATCTTTCCGGCACGGCTTCCGCCGCCCATGCCGATATTCTTTATCGCTCCGCCGAAGCCGGTCATCTCATGCCCCTTAAAATGGGTTAAGGAGATGACTATATCTGCATCCACAAGGGCTCGGCCAATATAGGCCTCCTTGCAGTATTCTCCATTTGGTACCGGCACTGCCGCATCGTCCGTCCCGCGAAGGCCGTCGGCTATTATTATCTGGCAGCCGGTGGTAGTCGGGTTAAAGCCGTTTATATTTGCACAATCCAGGTGCTCTAAGGCGTGCTTTCTGCTGCCCGGATATAAGGTATTGCAGTCGGTAAGGAAGGGCAGTCCCCCTTTTTCCTTGACGAGCTCTGCCACAGCCCTTGCATAGTTGGGACGCAGGTAAGAAAGGTTGCCCAGCTCCCCAAAATGCATCTTTATCGCTACGAATTTGCCTTCCATATCTATATTGTTGATACCGGCCTTGCGGCAGAGCTTTTTAAGCTTCTCCGTAAGCGGTACGTCGAGATTCGTACGAAAATCCGTAAAATACACCTTAGATTTCTCAGCCATGGTAG
>CAMNBW010000220.1 GCA_946533525.1 uncultured Lachnospiraceae bacterium | reverse complement strand
GCCTGACAGCGAGGACATTAAGACCAGACTTAAGGCGGAAGCGGATAAGCTTTTCGGCTTTCAGATGAAGATAAAGGAGGCCCGGCTTCCGGTAATGGTCATCTTTGAGGGCTGGGGTTCCGCAGGAAAGGGCTCGGTCCTTGGAAGCGTGATCAAGGATATCGATCCGAGATTTTTCAAGGTTTCAGGCATGGAGAAGGCTCCCAGCGAGGACGAAAAGAGATACCCCTTCCTCTACAGGTATTTTACCGAGATTCCCGAAGCCGGCAAGTTCCAGTTCTTTGATACCTGCTGGATGAAGGAGGTAACGGAGGGGGTTTTGCGAGGGCTTTCCGATGAACACGACTACGAGGAAAGAATAAGGAGCATAAACCTGACCGAGAGGCAGCTTACGGATAACGGCTACCTGGTTATGAAATTCTTTTTCCATATAAACAGGAAGGAGCAGAAGAAGCGTCTGCGGGGGCTTTGGGACAATAAAAACACAAGATGGAGGGTATCGAAGGAGGATATTTGGGAGAATAAGCACTATGAGGAGTGCCTTGCGGTCTATGACAAATATCTGACGGATACCAACAAAAGCCCGGCTCCCTGGTACATTATCGACGCCAAGGATAAGAAATGGGCCACCCTTCAGGTACTGCAGTTTTTAAATCAGGGTATAGATACGGCGCTTAAAAATCACTCCCTCGCCGTACCGGTAATACAGAATGTATATCCTTTGGATAAATTCGACGGCTTAAGCAGTATCTCGCTGGAGGATAAAACCCTGACGGATGCTGAGTATAAGCAAAAGCTCGATGACCTTCAAAAGGAGCTTAGGGAGCTGCATAACAGGCTCTATAAGAAAAAGGTGCCGGTGATAATAGCCTATGAAGGGTGGGATGCCGCAGGTAAGGGCGGAAATATAAAGCGAATTGCGGGAGCCCTGGATCCCAGGGGCTATACGGTCCACCCCATTGCGAGTCCCGAGCCTCATGAGAAGGCCAGACACTATTTATGGAGATTTTGGACGAGGCTGCCTAAGACCGGGCATATAGCCATCTTTGACAGGACCTGGTACGGAAGGGTCATGGTAGAGCGGCTGGAGGGGTTCTGTTCGGAAAACGACTGGCAGAGGGCCTATAACGAGATAAATGAATTTGAATATATTTTAAACAGCTGGGGAGCTGTAGTTATCAAGTTCTGGGTGCAGATCGACAAGGACACCCAGCTTGAGCGGTTTACCGACAGGCAGAACGACCCCGAAAAGCAGTGGAAGATCACCGATGAGGACTGGAGAAACCGTGAAAAATGGGATCTCTATGAGGAGGCCGTAAACGAGATGATCTCAAAGACCAACACCTCCTTCGCGCCCTGGCACATCCTTGAATCCGTGGACAAAAAATATGCCCGGATAAAGGCCCTGGAGATTGTGATCGCAGCCATAAAGAAGGCGCTGAAAAAGGACGGACCTTCTCCGGCGGCTTTTAAGGAGAGGAAGACCAGGACAAAAAGTGAATATCTTTATATTTTTTGATAGGATATTTCTTGCGTTCCGGCGGAATTATTATTATACTTAGGCTCATAGTGTGGTGAAAATCATAATCCGATTTTGCCCGCACAACATGAAGACGGTCCGGGTGTAAAACATGCATAAGCCCTGGGTGTCAATAATATTTATATTTTATGGAGGTTAAAAATGGCAAAGAGCAGATTGATCGGAGATTACCCTGTAATCGGTATCAGGCCCTGTATCGACGGAAGAAGGGGACCTTTGAAGGTTCGTGAGTCTCTGGAAGAGCAGACCATGAACATGGCTAAGAGCGCAGCAAAGCTTTTCGAGGAGAATATCAGATATACCAACGGAGAGCCCGTTAAGGTAGTTATAGCCGACACATCCATCGGACGTGTTGCTGAGGCGGCTGCCTGTGCGGCAAAGTTCAAGAAGGAAGGCGTTGACATCACCCTTTCGGTTACTCCCTGCTGGTGCTACGGCTCAGAGACAATGGATACCGACCCCATGACAATAAAGGGTGTTTGGGGACTTAACGCAACAGAGCGTCCCGGTGCGGTTTACTTAGCTTCCGTTCTTGCAACCTATTCACAGAAGGGACTTCCTGCCTTCGGTATCTACGGCAAGGACGTTCAGGATGCAGACGATACGGTTATCCCCGAGGACGTTAAGGAAAAGCTTCTCCGCTTCGGACGTGCGGCTGTAGCGGTTGCTACGATGAGAGGCAAGAGCTATTTACAGATCGGTTCCGTTACAATGGGTATCGGCGGATCCATTATAAATCCTGATTTCATAGAGGAATATCTCGGCATGAGAGTTGAGTCCATCGACGAGGTGGAGATCATCCGCCGTATGTCCGAGGGCATCTATGACAAGAAGGAGTTCGAGAAGGCTCTTAAGTGGACAAAAGAGCACTGCAAGGAGGGTCTCGACAAGAACCCTGACTTCGTTAAGGCTTCCGATGCGAAGAAGGAAGAGACCTGGGAGTTCATCGTTAAGATGATGTGTATCATAAAGGATCTCTATAACGGAAATCCGAACCTTCCCAAGGGCTGCGAAGAGGAGATGGTAGGCCATAACGCCATTGTTGGAGGCTTCCAGGGACAGAGACAGTGGACAGACTTCTATCCGAACTGCGACTATCCCGAGGCTCTGCTCAATACCTCCTTCGACTGGAACGGACCGAGGACACCTTATATCCTCGCTACCGAGAACGATACCTTAAACGGCCTTGGAATGCTGTTTATGAACCTTCTTACCAACCGTCCCCAGATGTTCGCCGATGTTCGTACATACTGGAGCGGAGCTGCTGTTAAGCGCGTTACCGGCTACGATATAGAGGGACACGCTAAAGAGGCCGACGGCTTTATCCACCTTATAAATTCCGGTGCCTGCTGTCTCGACGCAAACGGCGAGGCTGTTGACAAGGACGGCAACCACGTTATGAAGCAGTGGTTCGACGTTACCGACGAGGATATGAAGAAGATCATGGACGCTACAGAGTGGTGCTCCGCCGATTACGGCTACTTCAGAGGAGGCGGCTTCTCTTCAAGATTTGAGACAAAGTACGAGATGCCCGCTACGATGATAAGGCTTAACCTCGTTAAGAATTTAGGTCCCGTGCTGCAGATCGTTGAAGGCTGGACGGTTGCCCTGCCCGCAGAGGTTTCCGATACTCTCTGGAAGAGGACCGACTACACCTGGCCCTGCACATGGTTCACACCCAGGGTTGGCGCCAACAGGTATTTCAAGACCGCCTATGACGTAATGAACAACTGGGGAGCTAACCACGGTGCTATAAGCTACGGTCATATCGGCGCAGACATCATCACGATGGCTTCGATGCTCCGTATACCGGTTTGCATGCACAACGTTGACGAGAGCAAGATCTTCCGTCCTTCGGCATGGAACTCCTTCGGAGTTGATCCCGAGGGTCAGGACTTCCGCGCCTGCGGTGCATATGGCCC
>CAMNBW010000219.1 GCA_946533525.1 uncultured Lachnospiraceae bacterium | reverse complement strand
TTAGATGCTGGAGATCAGGGGACTTACAAAAAAATTCGGGGAGCTTACCGCGGTAAATGACATTTCCTTTACCGTGAAGAACGGGGAATTTTTCGGCCTTTTAGGGCCCAACGGGGCGGGCAAGAGCACTACGATAGATATGATATCCACCGTCCTTTTGCCTACGGCGGGGGAGGTTCTCTTAGACGGTGTTAAGCTCGACAGGCGCTCCGACAAAAGGAAGAGGTCCATAAGCGTCGTGACGCAGGAATATTCGATGCGCCAGGATATGAACGTGGAGGAGGTCCTGGAGTACCAGGGGCGTCTTTACATGCTCCCGGCTGAGGTCATTAAGGAGAGGCGGGAGAAGCTCCTTTCCTTTGCTGGACTTATTGAGCACAGGTGGAAGAGGGTGCGGCATTTATCCGGCGGGATGAAGAGGCGGCTTATGATAATCCGGGCGCTCTTGACCGAGCCGGAGCTTTTGCTCTTAGACGAGCCCACGGCGGGCATGGATGCCATTTCGAGGCGCCATACCTGGGGGCTTTTAAAGGAGCTGAACAAAAAGGGCTTGAGTGTGATACTCACTACCCACTATCTCGAGGAGGCCGAGAGCTTATGCGACAGGGTCGCCCTTATCAATAAGGGACGGATAGCGGCGTTAAATTCCCCTGAAGCGCTGATAAAGGAGCTGGGGGAGTTTGCGGTTGACATAACTTTAAATGAAAAACAGGTGACCCGGTATTTTAAGGAAAGGGAGGCGGCCATCGCCTTTTTATCGGAGAGCGGAGAGGGCGGAAACGGAACCTTCAGGAATACCGGGCTCGAGGATGTTTTTTTGGAGACGGTGGGGGACAGATGGGTATAGTCACGGTCCTTTGGGAAAAATGGCTGGAATTTAAAAGGGATTTTTTGAAGATCACCCTTTCGGTGGTCATAGCGCCCGTCATGTACCTTATCGTTTTTGGAATAGGGATAAAGGCTGATATAGGCGGCAGACCCTATCTACAATATCTTATTCCCGGAATGGCTGCAATGGCTACGATGACCGGGAGCTTCGGGGCGGTGGCGCAGAATATGAGCGTGCAGCGGCTCTATGAGAGGGCGCTCGACCAGGTCATGATCTCCCCGACTCCGCTGTGGCAGTTCCTCTTCGGACAGATAATCGGAGGGGGCTTAAGGGGGCTCTATGCCGGCTCAGTCATTATCCTCATAACCCTGCCCTTTCAGTCGGGGCTTAGGTTTACGCCCCTTTCCTTTTTCATAATGCTTCTTAACGGGATGGTCTTTTCCACCCTGGCCCTGGTGCTGTCCTTTTTCGCAAAGAGCTACTCCGATGCTCCGAGATACAATTCCTACATAATCGTACCGATGTCGTTTCTTTGCAACACCTTCTTTTCAGTGGATGCGCTTCCTGCAGGGTTCAGGCAGCTCATAGGGATACTGCCCCTTTCCCAGACCTCGGGAATGATGCGCTCAATAGCCTTTAATTCAACCTTCCCGCCTTTCGGAATCCCAATCCTCATAGCCTATCTCGCCCTCTTCTCAGCGATCTCATGCGTCTATATCTATAAAAAGAAAAACAGGTAGGGGACACAGCAACAAAGAAACTTACAAAAATAATTAAAGTTTATTGAAATATTTTTAGATTGGTAGTAGTATTGTTAGCGCTGGATAGAGAACTTTGTCGTTTACTATAAGCAATAGGTGTGCTGCACCAGTTCAACACACCAATTTATAAAGTAAGAGGAGGAAGATCATGAAAAAACCATTTGCAGTAATTATGTCAACCGTGCTGGCGATGTCGCTGCTGGCCGGATGCAGCGGAACAGGAGCTGAGGCGGCAGCACCGGCGGATACGGCGGCAGCCGGGGAGACAGCCGAGGCGCCCCAGGAGACGGCGGAGGCCGCAGAGACAACGGAGGAAGCACCTGTCGACGATAAGGCAGCGGCGGATGAGGTGGCAGCCCTGATCGATGCAATCTACGTACAGGAGAGGACGGCGGAGACCGACGCACAGTGCGAGGCGGCAAAGGCAGGTTGGGACGCCCTGACTGACGCGCAAAAGGACCTTGTAGAGGGCGAATTCGCAGATCCTGACTACTTCGGAAGAGACACCGGCGATGCGACCTTGGATGACCCCTTAAATCAGGACGATATAGGAGAGAACGAGCTTTTAGTCGTAAGCTTCGGAACCTCATTTAACGACAGCCGTGTAGCCGACATAGGCGGTATCGAGAAAGCGCTTATCGCCGCATATCCCGACTGGTCGGTGCGCCGCGCTTTTACGGCCCAGATCATAATCAATCACATCCAGGCCCGGGACAATGAGAAGATAGACAATATGGAGCAGGCTCTGGAGAGGGCGGTCAGCAACGGGGTAAAGAACCTGGTTATTCAGCCCACTCACCTTATGCATGGCGCAGAGTATGACGAGCTGAGCTCGGCTCTGGACAAGTATAAGGATAAATTTGAGACAGTCGCAGTCGCAGAGCCCCTTTTGGGTGAGGTAGGAAACGACGCCACCGTTATCAATGCGGATAAGGAGAGCGCGGCAAAGGCTGTAGTTGCCGAGGCGGTGAAGGCTGCCGGATTTGACAGCGTCGAGGCTGCCGACAAGGACGGCACGGCCTTCGTGCTCATGGGACACGGCACCTCTCACACTGCCAACGTGACCTACGACCAGATGCAGACCCAGATGGAGAAGCTCGGCTACAAGAACGTATTTATTGGAACTGTAGAGGGTGAGCCCGAGGATACTGAGTGCTCAGTAGTCATCGGCAAGGTCAAGGATGCCGGCTATAAGAAGGTCATCTTAAGGCCCCTTATGGTAGTTGCAGGAGACCACGCGAATAACGATATGGCAGATCCCGAGGACGAGGAGTCATGGATAAGCCAGTTTACGGCTTCCGGGAATTTCGACAGCGTGGACTGCCAGATCGAGGGTCTCGGAAGGATAAAGGAGATCGAGGATATGTATGTTGCGCATACCGCAGCGGTTATCGGAGACAGCGCTTCTTCCACCTCCTCCAACTCTGCGGCCGCAGCTTCCGTTTCTGACCTTGCGGACGGAACCTATACCGTAGACTTTACTACAGACGGCAGCATGTTCCATGTAAACGAGGCCAAGGAGGGAAAGGGCGAGCTTACCGTTAAGAATGGAGAGATGACGGTACACATCTCCCTGCCTTCCAAGAATATCGTAAATCTCTTTGTCGGCAAGGCCGCAGATGCGCAGAAGAGCGGCGCTAAGCTCCTTGAGCCCACGACTGACACCGTTACCTATAAGGACGGGACCAGCGAAGAGGTAAACGGCTTTGATATTCCCGTACCCGTAATAGGAGAGGAATTCGACGTGGCTCTGGTAGGAACCAAGGGAAAGTGGTATGATCACAAGGTAACTGTTTCCAATCCTACGAAGTGAGCATGAAAAAATTTAAGATCATAATAAGCAGTTTTATAACGGCGGCGTGTCTTGTCCTGGCGGCAGGGTGCGCCGCCGCGCCTGTTTC
>CAMNBW010000218.1 GCA_946533525.1 uncultured Lachnospiraceae bacterium | reverse complement strand
GTCGTGGAAGGGAGGCAACCATGGATATAAATAAATTCACTCAAAATTCTATAACCGCGGTAAATAACTGCGAAAAGCTGGCGATGGAATACGGCAATCAGGAGATAAGCCAGGAGCACCTGCTCTATTCCCTGCTCACCATTGACGATTCGCTCATCCTGAAGCTCATAGAGAGGATGGGAATAGATAAGAATTATTTCCTCGAGCGGGCTGAGGCTGCCATAGGCAAGTGCGTCAAGGTGCAGGGCACGGGGCAGAAATTTATTTCCCAGAGCCTGAACAAGGTGCTGATAGGCGCAGAGGACGAGGCGAAGCTCATGGGGGACGAATATGTCTCGGTGGAGCACCTGTTCCTTGCGATGATAAAGTCCCCGGCCAAGGAGATTAAGAAGATCTTCGATGAATACGGCGTAACGAGGGACCGCTTCCTTTCGGCCCTGCAGACCGTCAGAGGCAACCAGCGCGTTACAAACGACAATCCCGAAAACACCTATAATTCTCTGGAAAAATACGGTATAAACCTGGTGGCGAGGGCCAGGGAGCAAAAGCTCGACCCCGTTATAGGCCGTGACGACGAGATAAGGAACGTAATAAGGATACTTTCGAGAAAGACAAAGAATAACCCTGTGCTCATAGGTGAACCCGGTGTCGGCAAGACGGCGGCAGTTGAGGGCCTGGCCCAGAGGATAGTCCAGGGGGATGTGCCGGACACACTTAAGGATAAGGAGATCTTTTCCCTGGATCTCGGAGCCCTGGTGGCAGGAGCAAAATACAGGGGAGAGTTTGAGGAGAGGCTGAAGGCAGTCCTCGAGGAGATACGAAAGTCGAACGGCGGGATCATCCTCTTTATAGATGAGCTCCACACCATCGTGGGTGCGGGCAAGACCGACGGGGCGATGGATGCCGGAAATATGCTAAAGCCCATGCTGGCGAGGGGTGAGCTCCACTGTATCGGAGCCACGACCCTGGATGAATACAGGAAGTACATAGAAAAGGACGCCGCCCTTGAAAGAAGGTTCCAGCCCGTCATGGTGGACGAGCCCTCCGTAGAGGACACGATTTCAATCCTGCGTGGTCTTAAGGAGAGGTACGAGGTCTACCACAGCGTTAAGATCTCGGACGCCGCCCTGGTGAGCGCGGCCGTGCTTTCCAACAGATATATAAGCGACCGTTTCCTGCCCGATAAGGCTATAGACCTCGTGGATGAGGCCTGCGCTTCGATAAAGATGGAGCTTAATTCGATGCCGGCGGAGCTCGATGAGCTTCGGCGTAAGAATACCCAGATGGAAATAGAGATAATGGCCCTTAGGAAAGAGAAGGACAATCAGAGCCAGGAGAGACTTAAAGATCTGGAGAAGAGGTTCGCCGAGAGCAAGGAGCAGTTCTCCAATATGATGCTTCAGTGGGAGAACGAAAAGGCCGGAGTCAATAAGCTTTCGGAGATAAGAGAGCGTATCGAGGCTCTGAATAACCAGATCCAGCTTGCGATGAACAGCGGCGACTATGAAAAGGCCTCCCAGATGCAGTATGTGGAGCTGCCGGAGCTCAAGCGCCATCTGGAGATCGAGGAGGAGAAGGTCAGGAATACCGACTACTCGATGGTGCATGAGGCGGTGGACGAGGACGAGATCGCAAAGATCGTCTCCCGTTGGACCGGAATACCCGTGGCGAAGCTTACCGAGGGCGAAAAGGAGAAGACCCTGCATCTGGATGAAGAGCTGCATAAGAGGGTCATCGGTCAGGACGATGCCGTAAGACGGGTGACGGACGCCATCATAAGGTCGAGGGCCGGTATCAAGGACCCTTCGAAGCCCATAGGCTCCTTCCTCTTCCTGGGACCTACGGGAGTCGGAAAGACCGAGCTTGCCAAGGCCTTGGCGGCAGCGCTTTTTGACAATGAAAACAATATGGTCCGTATAGATATGAGCGAATACATGGAGAAGTATTCGGTATCGAGGCTCCTTGGAGCGCCTCCGGGATACGTGGGCTATGACGAGGGCGGACAGTTGACCGAGGCCGTAAGGCGTAAGCCCTATTCGGTGGTGCTCTTTGACGAGATAGAGAAGGCCCATCCCGACGTCTTCAACGTGCTGCTGCAGGTCCTGGACGACGGGCGTATAACGGACTCCCAGGGACATACCGTGGACTTTAAGAATACGATACTGATAATGACATCCAATATAGGCTCCCAGTATCTTCTGGACGGAATAGATGCAGATGGTAATATAACGCTTGTTACTCAAAACAGGGTCAACGAGGAGCTTAAGAACCACTTCAGGCCTGAGTTTTTGAACAGGCTGGACGAGACCATAATGTTCAGTCCTTTAAGCCGGGATAATATCGACAGTATCATAGACCTTCTCGTGGAGGATACGAACAGGAGGCTCGCTGACAGGGAGCTTTCCATAAGGCTTACCGACGAGGCGAAGAAGGCGGTGGCCGAGAATTCCTACGACCCGACCTTCGGTGCAAGGCCGCTGAAGCGTTACATGCAAAAGAATGTGGAGACGCTGTCGGCCAGACTGATACTTTCAGGAGATGTGCATGAGGGCTCGGTAATAGTCATAGATGCGGAAGACGGCGCCCTCAAAGCTTCGGTGGAGTAAAGGTATTGATTAAAGAGACAGCATAAAAATTCGCATATATGTGTTATAATACAGGGTGGCGGTTGCCGCCCTGTTTTGTCAGTGTAGAATTATTGTTTAAAGAGGAGATATAACGATGTGGACCAGAGCTTTGCTTAAGACTCATGCTAAAGAATTTTTCAAAAGAAATTACTGGAGGACGGTTCTTACTTCATTTGTACTCACCTTATGTATCGGAGGAGGAACCTTTGTAAACTACAGGACCAGCTTTAGGACATCCATAAATGACATAAAGAATGCGGGACACTCCTTCAGAACTCAGAACATTCTGGACGCCGCACTGGAAAGCTTCGGGCTGTCGGATATAGACAGGAGGATGCTCTTAGGGGTCATCTCCGTGGTGGCCATATTGGCATTGATAGGCCTGCTCATAGGCCTGGCGCTAAGGATATTTTTGCTGCAGCCCCTGGAGGTGGGGTGCCGGAGGTTCTACCTCGATAACCATAACGACCCGGCCTCCCTTGGGAGTATGGGCTTTGCCTTCGAGAACAGGCGCTACTGGAATATAGTAAAAACACAGCTTTTAAAGGAGGTATTCCTGTTTTTGTGGGGGCTCCTTTTTGTGATACCGGGGGTGATAAAGGCCTATTCCTACAGGCTGGTGCCCTTTATTCTGGCGGATGACCCCAATATGAAGCCCAACGATGCCATCCTGCTTTCAAGACAGCTTATGAACGGAAATAAATGGAAGGCCTTTGTGCTGGATCTGTCCTTTATTCTGTGGAATATTCTGAATGTCTTCACCTTTGGGATCCTGGGGGTTTTGTGGGTATATCCCTATATTCATTCCACCAATGCGGAACTCTACCTCGTCTTAAGATACGGTATAGCTGATCCCGGGAGGTCAGA
>CAMNBW010000217.1 GCA_946533525.1 uncultured Lachnospiraceae bacterium | reverse complement strand
TCATACTGCTTATCCACCCACTCCTTAAGCTCATGCACGATCTTCGAATTCTTATCGATCTCATCTTCGCCCTTAAGGTGATAGTAGGTATTGAGCCAATGGGCGATCCCCGCGGCTCCGGAAGTATTGGATATCGCCACCCTAACCGGGCGGTTTAAGAACTTGGTCGTATCAAAGATATTGTAGATCTCCTCATTCTTAAGAAGCCCGTCCGCATGCACTCCCGCCCGGGTTACGTTAAAGTTCTTGCCCACAAACGGCGTCCTCTCAGGGATATGATAGCCTATCTCCTTCTCGTAATACTCCGCGAGCTCGGTTATAACCGTGGTATCCATGCCGTTTAGCTCACCCTTGATCTGGGCGTATTCAAAGACCATGGCCTCAAGGGGCGTATTTCCGGTCCTCTCTCCGATGCCGAAAAGGGAGGTATTTATTCCCGAACAGCCATAGAGCCAGGCCGTCGTGGAATTGCTGACCGCCTTGTAGAAATCGTTGTGGCCGTGCCACTCCATATTTTCACTGGGTACCCCGGCATGCTTTAAAAGGCCGTAGATTATACCCTGCACAGAACGGGGCAGCACTGCTCCAGGGTAGTTTACTCCGTAGCCCATGGTATCGCAGGCCCGGACCTTAATCGGAATGTTGTATTTATCCTGCAGCTTCATAAGCTCCACGCAAAACGGAACCACATAGCCGTAAAAGTCAGCCCTTGTTATATCCTCCAGGTGACAGCGGGGAGATATGCCCGTTTCAAGGCACTGACGCACTATGTCGAGATAGTGCTCCATAGCCTCCCGCCTGCTCATCTTAAGCTTATAGAAGATATGGTAATCCGAGCAGGATACCAGTATCCCCGTCTCCTTCATACCCATATCCCGGACCAGCTCAAAATCCTCCTTCTTGGCCCTGATCCAGGAGGTCACCTGCGGATATTCATAGCCCTTCGCCATGCACTGCTCCACCGCGTCCCTGTCCTTCTTACTATACAGGAAGAACTCACTGGCCCTTATCATTCCGTTGGGTCCGCCCAGCCTGTGTAAATATTCATAAATATCCACTATCTGCTTCGTCGTATAGGGCGCCCGGGACTGCTGTCCATCCCGGAAGGTGGTATCGGTTATCCAGATATCCTTTGGAAGGTTATGCGGAACGACGCGGTCATTGAAGGCTATCCTCGGCACCTCCGAATATGGGAACATGTTCCGGAAGGTATTGGGACTTTCCACATCGTGCAGCTCATACATCTTCTCCTCGATCTCGAGGAGGTTTGTATGTTCATTCAATTTTATCGGTCTGTCGATCATTTCATTTTTGTTCTCACGCATTTCTTCTCTTCATCCTCTTTAAACTAAATGGAGCTGGTGCATTTTTACACACCAGCCCCTATGTTAGCGCATAATTATTTTTTTTTCAATTAAAAATCATTTACGACCTTCGATCACGGCCTTTAATCCTTAAAGAAGGACACATCCGTTTCCAGCTTCTTTGCAATCTCGCTTAAGCCGTCAGCCGAGGCCGCCAGCTCGTTGACAGTAGCGTTGAGCTCCTGCATGGAAGCCGAGGTCTCCTGGGTGGAAGCCGCATTTTCCTCGGATATGGCCGAAAGGGAATCCATCGCGTCCACGATGACAGCCTTGGAGGCTGCGCACTCCTGGGAGATACCGGAGATCGTCGTTACGCCGTCCACTGTTACCGCAACTCCGTCTATAAGCTGATTTATGGAATTTACAGTGTCCTGCAGCACCTCCTGAACCTCGGTATTGATGCCCGTGACCTCACTGGCCTTATTCGTAGCCTTCTCCGCGGTATCGATAAGTCTCTTCATTACCTCTCTTATCTCGTTTGCGGTATTGGCCGAATCCGTTGCCAGCTGTCCGATCTCCTCCGCAACTACCGCGAAGCCCTTGCCGGCTTCACCGGCTCTCGCCGCCTCGATCGAAGCATTTAAGGCGAGGAGGTTAGTCTGCGAAGCGATGGAGGTAATGCCGTCTACCTTCTGGCTGATGCTCTCAACCGCCGTATTGGTCTCGCTGATCCTGTCGCTGATCTCGCTCATGGCAACGCCCATGGTCTCCATGCTGCCGGTGAGCTTCTTAAGCTGCTCCGCCGAAGAGGTGGAGTTGTCGTTCATGCTGGCTGCTGTATGTGCAAGGTTCTCCGCATTGTCCGCAACGGACTGGATGGCGTCCGAGAGGTTGTTTACGTTCTCCGTAGCCTTCTGTACCGAATCCGCCTGCTCCGTAGCGCCCTTTGCAATCTCCTGAACCGCCTCGGATACGCCGTCGGCCGTAGTTGAGATCTGTCCCGCCGTCTGGGCAAGCTCCGTACTTGAATCCCCTACATGGGTCGTGGCCTGCTTGATGTCGTTTACGATCTCCTTAAGCTTGTCTATAACGGTGTTCGTCTCACCTATCATCTCTCCGAATTCATCCTTCCGGTCCGTAAACTCCGTTATAGGCTTAAAGCTTCCTTCGGACAGGGCCGCAAGGGTATCGTTGACCACAAAGATAGGGGCCGTAAAGGACCGGGCGAGAAACAGAGCTATAACCGCAACAACGATCACAAGTATGATACTTATGATTATGGATAAAAGAGCAGCCTTGTTTGCAGCCTTCATGGATACCGCGTGATCCCTGGCCACTACCGAAACCCAGCCGGTGATGGGCTCCTTCTGATAAGAAACCCTCCAGGTTATCCCCTGAAATACCGAGTCATAATCGCCCTTGTCCTTCGTCCTGGACTCCGTATAGAAGGGATTGCCGCTCTGATCCTCCGGCTGATCCACCGGGATCTGCCTTGCGCTGTGGGCCACAACGGAACCTGTCGTATCAACTATAAGTATTTCCTGGTTCTCCTCGGTGACCTCCGAGGCTACAAGATCGTGAAAATTCTCAAGGTCGTAGTTACGCTGAACTGTGCCGATGATGGTCTTTCCGTCCTCATCAAAAACGGGAAGTATAAAGGTGGTTATCCTCTGTCCCGTGGATTTTGAAATGTTTATATCGGAAACGTAAAACTTGCCGGTGCTTATGGCCGTCTTATAGTATTCCCTGTCGGAAATATCCACACATTCACCGACGGTTCGAAGAACCTGCATTCCATCCATATTGGCTACTATCGTAGTGTTCCCGTCATTGAGGGCGGTATCCAGATTGGTAAGCCATTCCATCATCTCATTGCCACCGGTGCCGGTCCGAAGGAAATTCTGGGTCTGCTCGCTGTAGGCCACTGCCTCCAGCACCTTAAGGTTCTGATCCACAACAGATTTGAAATCATGCTCTACAAGCCCTACCTGGGCAGTATTTAGCTGATCCATGGTCTGCACCGATTCTGAAATGGAATTGACGTAGCTTATTATCGTCGTGATGATGATAGGCACTATCGCTATCAACAGCATGATAAGGATAAGCCTGGTCTTGACACTCTGTAAAACAGATTTCTTCTCTCCCTGAGTGCCCCGGGATTTACTTTTTTGTTCAGCCATAATTTACGCTCCTATATATTGTATTATT
>CAMNBW010000216.1 GCA_946533525.1 uncultured Lachnospiraceae bacterium | reverse complement strand
ATCTCACTGAATAATCCACAAAGCTTATATTCATATTTACCGGTTCGGTAAAACCTGCCACCTTGCCCGTACGGGAATACTGCCACATCTTAAATCTGTAGGGAAAGGTGGTCTTTTCGTCCGTGTCCAAAAGCCACCAGTCATAATCAGCTATTGCAGTCAGGTCGAAGCGCTTGGCGAACTGCTTCTTGGTAGCCGCTATCATCGGCGTATAGCCGTAGGCCTTTATTGTATCGCAAAAAGCCCTTGCGATGTCGCTCATTTGGTTTATGTCCAGGTTATCCGTCCGGGAGGTATCGTTTGTAACGCTCTCTGAGTCAAAAACTATAGGATAGGTTATGTGATAGGAACCGATGGAGTTTATGCAGGCAGTGGCCTCCTCCACGGCTTCTATGGGGTTTATTGCCTGGGAATAAAAGTAAAGTCCTATCTTAATCCCGTTCTCCGAGCAGCCCTTCATATTTGCCGCGTAGTTTTCGTCTATCGTTATGGTTCCTGACTGGTAGCCCCTAGACCCTAAGCGTATCATGGCGAAATCGATGCCGTCGCCCGCAGCCCTGGCCCAGTCTATGGTCTTGTCGTATTTTGAGACATCCACTCCCGCATAGGTGCTCTTCCTGCCGTTTAGGGCGTATATTTTCCTGCCCTGCTCATCGGTCTCAAAATAGTCCTCAAAATAGGTGTTTTCCGGAACATCGTTTAATATATAGGCAAACTCGGCTTCTCCGTCGGAGAGCTCGTTAATGTCGAACATCCCCGCAGGTACGGAATCTCTTGAAAGGGAGTCGGATGCTTTGTTCGCAGAGACCTCCTCCGAGGGCTTTTCATCCTCCGGCTTTTCACGCCTGTCGTCCTTTCTCGAGGAATTGTCCCTGTCGTAGCCGGAGCCGGGAAGGGCGGCGGAAGGCGTCTTGTCTGGGTCGTAAGCGTGCCAGAAATTGAGATCGTCGGCAGTAAGATATTCTTCCTCCTGCTCCTCATTTTCGGATACAGTAAAGCTGCTGTTTGTCTCGGGAGCCTTTTTGGCCGCGCTGCCCCTGCTCCTGCTGTTCTTCGCATTGGATAGAAAGACCACCATAAGCACTATCAGCACGGCGAGGGACGAGATCACACAGGTCGTCGCAAACTTCAGCTTCATTTTGGGGCTGTCGTTAAAATTGTCATCATTTAACATTGACATATTTCAAAATCCTAATCTTTGACAAAATATGCTCTGTCGCCTTTAAATTCCTCAAGCTCTAGGAGCTTATTTCCCTCTTCCTCCCCCAGCACAAAGAGCACCGTGCTTAAAATATCCGCTCTCTCAGAGGAAGCAGAGGTGACCGTGACCTGGCTTACGCCGCTTCTTGCGGGGTAACCGGTCCTGGTATCCAGAATATGATAATACAGTTCGCCGTTTAAATCAAAATATCTTTCATCTATGCCGGAGGTCGCCGCGCTTTGGTCCCTTATTTCAAGTACCTCTAAAACCTCATTGCTCTCGTCAAAGGGCTTTTTTATGCCTATCCTGAAGGCGGAGCCGTCCACAGCCCCTCCGACAGCGGCCACATTGCCTCCAAGGTTTATTAAAGCCGAGGTAACCCCCTTTTCCTTAAGGAACCCGGCAACCTTATCGGCGATAAAGCCTTTGGCTATGGCTCCCAGCTCTATTTTTGCCTCCGGGTCCGATAGCCTCACATTGTTTTTGTCGATCTCTATCTTTTCGTATCCTACGTGGCTTAAGGCCTCCTTAAGGGCGGCTTCATCCGGGAGAGCCGCCTTCCCGGATTTAAAATCCCATAAAAGGGATACGGGGTATATGGTTATATCGAAAGCGCCCCGGGTCAGCTCGCTTATATGGACAGCATCCTCAATAAGCCCTGCCGTCTCTTCTGAGACCCGGACAAACTCTCCGCCGGCCTCGTTTATCTTATATATATCAGAGCCCGAAACCGTGGCCGAAAGCTGTTTTTCATATGAACGGATAAGTTTAAAGGAATCCTCAAGGAGACTTTCATCGTCACTGTCATATATAGTGACGGTGCAGATCGTATCCAGACAAAAATCGTACTTTGAAATGGGCTGCGAATTACCGCAGCCCACAACTGAAACCAAAGTCAAAAGACATATGATCAAAGACCCGAAAAGCTTTTTCAGCAGCAAGTGCTTCGGGCTGTTCTGAATAGTTACTTTCATCCCAGCTTCTGGATAACCTTCTTGGGACACTTGCCTGCGCAGATACCGCAGCCTACGCACTTGTCGTAGTCGATATGGGCGACAAAGTTCTCCACATGAACCGCATCCTTCGGGCAGTTCCTTTCGCACATGCCGCAGCCGATACAGCCGGTCGTACATATCTTCATGACTACAGGCCCCTTGTCCTTATTCGAGCAGGCTACCTGATACTTGCTCTTCTTAGGCTTAAGCTCAATGAGCTTTTGAGGACAGTTTTCGATACACTTTCCGCAGGCCTTGCACTTATCCGGATCCACGACTGCGACTCCGTTTATAATGTGGATAGCGTCGAACTGGCAGACACGTACGCAGGTACCGCCTCCCATACAGCCGTATGAACAATCCTTGGGACCCTTTCCGGGGGTCATTGCAAGGAATTTACAATCCTGCTGGCCGGTATAATCATATTTATTTTTGGCCTTGTCACAGGTTCCCGAACATTTTACAAAGGCGGTCTGGGGTTCGCTCTTTTCCACCTTCTGCCCCATTATCTCGGCTATGACCTCAGCCACGCTCTCTCCGCCTACGGGACAGCCGTTTACCGGAGCCCTTCCTTCCACGATCTCATGCGCCATTGCGGCACAGCCGGCCTGTCCGCAGCCTCCGCAGTTAGCGCCGGGAAGTGCGGCAGCTATCTTTTCTTCCCTTTCATCGACCTCGACGGCAAATTTCTTTCCCGCAAAGCCAAGAAACAGCCCTACAAACAGTCCAACCACAGTAACACAGACCGTTGCGATAATTATTCCTGACATACTTTTCTCTCCTATCTATTGTTAGCCGCTTTTGCGGCTTGCTTACTTCTTATTTAAGACCCGAGAAACCGCAGAACGCTATAGCCATCAGCCCCGACGTAAACATTACGAGCGGCATTCCCTGTATAGGCTTGGGAATATTGTTATACTTCATCTTTTCCCTGAGTCCCGCAAGTATAATGATAGCGATAGCAAAGCCTACGGCAGTTGCAAGACCGTTTACAATACTCTCCAGGATATTGTAGTTTTCCTGCACATTTAAAAGCACAACTCCGAGAACCGCGCAGTTGGTGGTTATCAGGGGAAGGAAAACTCCCAGCGCCGAATACAGGGAGGGAATGCACTTCTTTAAGAACATTTCAACGAACTGCACCAACGCGGCTATAACGAGAATGAAAACTATTGTGTTAAGGTACGAAAGCCCCAGCGGATCGAGGATGAAGGTATAGATAAGAGCCGCTATAACCGAGGCTATTGTAATAACGAAGATAACCGCAGCTCCCATTCCGCTGGCCGTATCCACCTTTTTGGAAACTCCGAGGAAGGGGCAGA
>CAMNBW010000215.1 GCA_946533525.1 uncultured Lachnospiraceae bacterium | reverse complement strand
GCTGATCGTAACCCTGCTGGGGCTGGTTGTAACCCTGCTGCTGGTCATAGCCGTCGGGATGCAGCTCTGTCATATCCGCATCCGCCACCGGCACCGCCTGAACCTCAAAGCCCTGGGACTGATAATAAGCGTAAGGGTCATCCGGGCGAAGGGGAAGTATGGGAGTCTCTTCCTCCCGAAGGGGCTCTCCGGTGGTCGAAGCAAGCTCATCCATATTCCGCTTGAGCTCTGCCTGCAGGTTTATAGTTGCATTTTTATCCAGATTTACCGGCTGTACAAGGAATTCCTCTCCCCTGTACATACTCGCATTAATATCTTTGTCGGGTATTTTCTGTGTGGGCTGGTCGGAAGGATTTACGTTCGTAACCTGTATGGGCAGGGACGAGGTATCAATACCGGGGTCGAGAGCCTCCGTGTTGTCGTTCTTCTTCTCATAGCCAAAGGTGCTTTCCCGGATTATCTCGTACCTTTCTTTCAGGGCCAGCGCCTTTTGTCCGTATTTTCCATCCGGCCCGAACCAGGTTATGAGCTCATTACATTCGGAAATACAGCCCTCCGTATTTCCTGCCTGGCTGTACAGGGTAGCCAGCTCATAGGCCCACTTCTCCTGATAATCCTCCACCTTGAGGTCTTCAAGAACCTTGATTCGCTCTTCTATGCTTGAGCCCTGTGAAACCAAAATCTTATATCTCAGTATAAGCGAGCCTGACGGATCCGCCGCCTTCTGGTCGTACTGTCCCAGGTACGCAACCGCCTCGCCTATTTCATTCAGTTTAATACATATCTCACAAAGCCTGTATATTATGGAACGGCCGTTTGGATGCCTCTCTTTCGCAAGGAGAAGTATTTCCTTTGACTCCTCATAACGCTTGTTTATCATATACAGTTCACTGATAGTCAAAAGTCTGGATACAGAGGGAACTCTGCTCCAGTCTATTGAATCAGCGATCTGCACCGCTTCCTGATATTCTCCGTTCTCTATTAATGACTTAATCTGTGCAGAACGTACTTTATACTCGTACTTATCCAACCTTTTCTACTCCAAAAGCAATGGCACCGGTAACTGTTCAGAACCCCTTGGGTTCAGAACAGTTACGGGCACCATTGTATCTCATCATCCCGACACAATGACGCACCGTAACATCGTATTTACATAATCGGCTATAGTCTATCACAGCGGTCTTTCCATGTCAAAGTAATCAGATAAAATGGCAAATTCTTTCAGAGTCAGCTCTTCGCCCCTCACCATCGGGCCGTGGCCGAGCTTCTCTATGTTTGCCGTTATGATTTCCTTTGAATATTGCAGTTCGGGAAAATTCTTTATTCCGTTGTATAAGGTCTTCCTTCGCTGGTTAAAGGATGCGCGGATGATCCTGAACATAAGCTCCCTGTTTCTGACCTCCACAGGCGCGGCTTTAGGCATGCTTATATGAACCACTGCGGAATCTACCTCCGGCTCGGGAATAAAGGCCCCGGGAGGAACCTCTGCCGCAATGCTCACATCTCCATAGTACTGAACCGCAAGGGTCAGGGCTCCGTAGGACTTTGTCCTCGGCCCGGCCTGCATACGTTCGGCAACCTCCTTTTGCACCATGAAGGTCATCCCGGCGAATTCAACCCCGGAACGCAGCAGCTCCATTATTATGGGCGTGGTTATATAATAAGGAAGGTTTGCAACAACTTTTAAGGGCCTGTCTATCCCCTTTTCCTTTACCAGTGCGTTCAGATCCACCTTAAGGATGTCTTTATTTATCAGCTCTATATTGTCATGGTCGGCAAGAGTTTCTTCCAATATGGGAATGAGATTTTTATCGATCTCCACGGCAATTACGGACCTGGCGTTTCTGGCAAGATACCCGGTCAGGGCGCCGATCCCCGGGCCTATCTCCAATACCACGTCATCTTTGGTGACTTCCGCCGCAGCTACTATTTTTTCAAATATTTCCTCCCTGACGAGAAAATTCTGACCGTATTTCTTTTTAACAAGAAAATCGTACCCGTTGATTATCTTCAGGGTACGATCCCTTATGCTAAGCTCATTCATTAAAACGCTCCATTAGTCAATTCGAAATTCGATACAACCTTTTGGCATTTTCGGTGGTAACCTGTTCAACCACATCCTCCGATACTCCCTTGAGGTTTGCCACTGTCCTTACTATCCACGGAAGATACAGGGAAGAATTCCTCTGCCCCCTGTAGGGCTCGGGAGCAAGGTAGGGGCAATCCGTCTCCAAAACGATGCTCTCCAGAGGCACCATTGTCACAACCTCCTTGAGCTTTCTCGCGTTTTTGAAGGTTATAACGCCTCCTATCCCGATATAAAAGCCCCGTTTTACATAGTGCAGGGCAAGGGCTGCCGAATAGGAAAAGCAATGCACGATGCCCCCCAGCTCACGAAAATCATACCTGTCCAGGGTAAACTGGGTATCCTCCGCCGCATCACGGCTATGTATGATGACCGGCTTATTGACCCTTAAGGCAAGCTCTATCTGCGCCACGAACCATTTTTTCTGAATATCGCGGGCGGGCTCAGGGTAATGATAATCCAGACCTATCTCCCCTACCGCTACGACCTTGGAGCTCTTTTTCTTTATCAGCTTCTCGATATGTTCAAGCTTCTTTTCGTCCATATCCGCCACATCCGAAGGATGGATACCGAGTGCGGCATAGGCATAGTCGTATTTTTTTGCGATCGCCAGCACGGAATCTATGGAATCATAATCGGCGCAGACGTTCACAAAGCCCTCTATCCCGTTTTCCGGGAGAGAGCTTATGAGCTCTTTCCTGTCCTCGTCAAAGGCGCTGTCATCGTAATGTACATGAGTATCAAAGATCATTTCAGACCCTCAGGAGCTGCAGCGAATCAATTGTGATGCGCAAGTCTTACAATATGCTTGTGCTCAAGGCCGGTGATCCAGTCCACATCATCGGTAAACCAGGCCATTATGCCAAGCATCTTTGTTTCCCAGTCTATGGTATTCCTGCGCTGCTCCTCGGTCTCTTCCACCTCCATGGAGGTATCTATCTCGTCATATCCGAAAATATAGTCCCCTGCATTCCATATGGAGAAATTACTGTCGGGGCCGGGATCTACCTTGTCCCCGCGGGCCTCCACCAGCGCGTCATGACGGCGCTTATATTCCTCCTGGGCTCCGGGACGAAGACGGGTTGCAAAGACACGGTGACGGATAAGCTCCTTGCTCTCCCTTACAATTCCGAAATCCTGATACATAAGGCGCATCTCCTCAGCCGGCGTAGAGATCCACTCGACGATCTTGTCCAGCTCGCTCCTTATCCTCCCGTACTGAGCGCTCTTTGAGGTGGGGAGGGTCTTTTCCGAATTCAATTCATAATAGCCGAAGACCAGGTCTTCAATCCCCCACAGGCTGAAATTCTTTATCTTCATCGCGTCCAGGATGTCCGTCACATCGGACCACATTGTCCCGAGAAGCTGCCTGAATTCATTGTATTTTCCGTAACGTATCGCAAAAGCAAAAGCATGTCTTTCCATATCTGCCTGTTTTACC
>CAMNBW010000214.1 GCA_946533525.1 uncultured Lachnospiraceae bacterium | reverse complement strand
AATCCTCCTCGTCCTCATCGTTCTCTATCTGCTGCAGGGCATTGAAGGAATAGGTTTCATTTTCAACTCCGGTGAGGTTAAGGGTATAGGTCTTGGCCTTATATCCGTCCTTCCTCAGTACGACTACATGCGTCCCCGCCGTCTTGGTGAAGCTTATGGGTATTATCCCCTTATAGGCTCCGTCAAAGTACACCTCAGCCCCTTCGGGCGAATCGATGATAAGCTGGTTCGATGTGGAGCCTGCAGTCGTCGTAAATGTGGAGGTATCCTGGGTATTGTCCGTAGTTTCCTTCGTTTCCGTAGTTTTAGTAGTTTTATCAGAGGCCGCCGTCGTCGTTTCCGTTTCGGTTGAATTGGAGGTATTGCTGCTGGCGGTGTTATTGTCCTTCTTCTTAAAGGTGTCCGAAGGAATGGTAGCAGGATTGCCTGAAACCGGCGGCTTCTTTTCGGTATTTTCCTCCGCCTTGTTCTCCGAGGCCGCCGCCTCAAGAACCACATCCAGATTCGCCATCTCCTGGGCTACCCTTATCTTATTCTTGATGGTCCTGTAGCCCTGGGCTGAAATAATCAGATTATGAATACCGTATTCCAGCTCTACGGGTCTCATGGACGAAACTTCCTTCCCGTCTATCTTCACAGTCACATGCGCATCCGGCGGGTCGAAGGTAAAGCTCACCTTGCCGTACTTTATCAGATCCCCTTTAAGCTCGGCGAGATTTACGAAGGTCTCTTTGCTCCTTGCAACGCTTATGGCTCTTTTTGCGGTGCTGTTATTATATATGACCCTCATCTCGTACTGCCCTTCGGGTATCTCCATGAGCATATCGTCCTCAATAGGGCTTATCTTTTTCCCTATATCAACTATTCCGCCCTTAAAATATTCCCCGCCCGTGAGCCGGACATAGCCTATGCCGCTCTCTACGGTTATAGCATAAAGATCGTGATCGATACCGCTGATCTTCAGGGTATCTCCCTGCATAATGTCCTCCAGCGAGGCCAGTTCGGAATTTTTTATTACGACGGTATTGTCGCCTATCCTGTAGTTCACGTCTGCGGTGGTGAATATGCCCTTATTTATGCTGAAGTTATAATCGGTGACTCCGCTGTAGGTAAAGCCGTCTACGAGCTGCACGGTTTTAACGTTGCCCGAATGAAGGGAAGCAGTAATATCGGCCATGTCTCCGACTCCTATCTGCTCCTTCACCATCGCATTGCCTGTCTTCCCGAAATACACCGTTTCATCGGTGAGCTTAAGTTCGTATTTCTTACCTGTGTCTATATGGGAGAACTTGATATTTCCCGTGTCGGCGTCTATCCCGATGATAACAGTCCTTACCGTGCCCTGCAGGCTCTCCTCCGTCGGCATAACATCCTCGCTTACCGTATCCTCGGACACAGTCTCCTTCCTGCCCCTTGAAAAAGAGCAGCCCGCCAGGGTCACTATCGTAAGCAAAACGACCAATATCGCGGCTATTCTTCTGTTAAGTTCAGTTCTCTGACCTTTTCTTTTAACGCCTGTTTTGTGTTGCATGAAGGATCCTCCAGCACCAAATCCAAAAGTTTCTTTAGTATTTCTCCCATCAGGGGACCCGGCCTGACTCCCATTTCCATAAGATCGCTTCCATTGATAGCCAGTTCGGCAACGGTTATGGGGTCTCCGGTCTCAACCACCTGTTCATAAACCCTTCCAAGCTCTTCCAGATAGGAGAGTTTTTCCTCCCGCTTATAATCGCTCTGTCCCATAATATCAGCCTTTTGGACACACAAAAAGAGCCTGAATATATCTGTCCCCATCTTATTCATTGCCCGCCGCACGTAAGCGGGAGCAGGCTCCGGTCTCGCGTCATGATATAAGACCAGGGCACTCACAGTTTTTATCGTTTCATTATCGAACTTAAGCCGCTTCATTATCTCCCGGCTCATGGCCTCGCTTATTTTTGCGTGGCCGTGAAAATGGTCAACTCCGTCGTCTCCCGTGGTTTTGCACCTGCTTTTCCCAAGATCGTGAAGCAGCAGCGCAAGCCTTATATATTCAAATTCCCTGTCCGTAAGCCCGGCAGGCTTTTCGAAGCTTTTCATGGCTTCGAGGATATGCTCTCCGACTGTAAAGCAGTGATGGATATTGTTTTGCGCGCACTCCATCGCCTCGTCCATCTCCGGCAGAAAATATTTTGTTATCCCGGCTCTGTACATCTCCCCTATAAGCTCCGGATGGGGCGAAACAGCCAGCTTTGTAAGCTCTATCCTTATTCTCTCGGCAGAAACCATCTGAAGATTTTCTGCCAGCTTCGAGGCTGCTTTTCGCGTTTCATCATCTATTGCAAAGCCAAGCTGGGCCGCAAAGCGAAAGGCTCGCATTATCCTAAGGGCATCCTCGTTAAACCGTTCCTCCGCAACCCCGACGGCACGGACTATCCCGGCCTCAAGGTCATCCTTGCCTCCGAAAATATCCACCAGTCCGACGGCCGAATTGTACGCCATTGCATTTATCGTAAAATCGCGGCGCTTTAAGTCCTCCTCAAGGCTAGCGGCAAAGGTAACGCTGTCGGGATGCCTTCCGTCGGAATAATGTCCGTCTATTCTGTATGTTGTGACCTCATAGCCCTTCATTTTAAACATGACCGTCACGGTCCCGTGCTGAATACCGGTGTCCACGGTACGCCTGAACAGCCTTTTTACATCCCGGGGCAGGGCTGAGGTGGTTATATCCCAGTCGGCCGGAGCTCTTCCAAGCAAAGAATCACGGACGCAGCCTCCGACGGCATAAGCCTCGTATCCTGCGTCCGTTAAAGTATTTATTATTCTGCTAACATCCCCGGGCAGAGCTATGGCCATTCCCTGATCCCTAAGCGTCACTTGGAAATGATCTTTACTGTCTGCCTTGCTATGGAAAGCTCCTCATCCGTCGGAACCACCATGAGAGCAACCTTATCTTCGGGCTTTGACAGGAAGAACTCCTCTCCGCGCTTCTTATTCTGTTCTTCGTCGAAGGAGGTTCCCAGATACCCAAGGTACTGTGCGACTCTCTTACGGACTTCGCCGTTATTTTCTCCGGCACCTGCAGTAAATACGATGGCATCCACGCCGTTCATCTCGGCAACATAGCCTCCGATATATTTAGCTACTCTTAAAGCGTAAACCTCAAGGGCAGTGTCCGCCTTTTTGTTGCCCTGTTCGGCAGCTTCCGCAAGATCCCTGAAGTCAGAGGAAAAGCCGTCCGAAACACCCAGCACACCCGACTTCTTATTCAGTACATTAAGAACCTCTTCCGCGGTCATATTTTCCTTACGCATAAGATATGTGATAACGCTGGCGTCAATATCTCCGCTTCTGGTTCCCATGATAAGTCCCTCAAGAGGAGTAAGACCCATGGAAGTGTCCACACATTTGCCGTTCTTAACCGCGCTTATGGATGCGCCGTTTCCAAGGTGACAAACGATTATCTTTAAGTCCTTTATATCCTTGCCGAGAATTTCCGCTGTCCTGTTGGAAACAAACTCGTGGCTGGTTCCGTGGAAGCCGTATCTGCGGATCTTGTA